>SLSP01000436.1 GCA_007130345.1 Thermoflexales bacterium | reverse complement strand
TGACCAGATCGGGGCGGAGTTGGCGCGCGCGATGCAGGCCCACGCGCCCGTTGGCCGCCAGTTCTACGTGGAGGTCGCGGGCTTCCAGCAGCGCCTGGAGCCGGAGGGCCTGGGTGGGGCTGTCTTCAACGACCAGGATGGTCTTGCGGGTCACGTTTTTGTCGGTCATATCACACCGCCCACTTGATCATGGTGATTTGCACTTCGTTTTCGGGGAGATACTGCACGTCCAACTCATCCACCATCCACCGGAGCTTGTTCAGGGTGCCGCTAGTCTCCGATCTAAGCTCCGCCGGGCCTTGGCGTCCCTGAGTCATGCAGATGACGCGCACGCCCGGCTGCACATCGTGGTTGAAGCTCTCGAAGTGGATTTCGCCGTTGTGCTGCCCTCCCAGGTCGAGGAAGTGGGCCAGCGTGGAGGTCGCCAGCGAGATGCGGGCCTGGTCGGCGGTGTTCAATCCCGCCGCCCGCGCCAGCTTACGGATCTCCGCGCGGGCCGAGATGATGGATAGATTGGTATCCACAAAGATGGTTTTCATCGTTTGGGTCATGTTCATAGGTTCCCCCCTCTCCCTGGAGGTTGGGCATCAACTGTATGGTGGGCATCGCGCGCGGCGGATGGGCTGCCCCTGGCCGAGGTCAACTGATTGAGTGCCTGCGCGATGCTGTCGAGTGTCATGATGGCGCTGACCCCGTTGCGGATGACGGCCTCGCGGGGCATCCCGTAGACGATGCAGCTCTGTTCGTCCTGCGCCAGGGTCAGCCCTCCGGCGTCGTGCAGCGCCTTGATGCCGTCCGCGCCGTCGTCGCCCATCCCCGTGAGGATGACGCCCACCGCGCGCGGCCCGTAGATGCGCGCCAGCGCGTGGAACATGTAGTTGGCGGAGGGGCGCAGGCCGTTGTAGGCCGGTTCTTTGGTCAATTCGATATAGCCGCGATAGTTCATCTGCATGTGATAACCGTCCGGCGCGATGAGGACGACGCCTGGCTGCGGTTTCGCGCCGTGCTCCGCCAGCGTGACGCGGAGCGCGGTCTCGCCGTTGAGCCACTCCGCCAGCCCCGCCGCGAAGCCCGGCGTGACGTGTTGCACAATCAGGAGGGGCAGCGGGAAATCGGCGTTGAGTTGCCGCAGGATGGTCGCCAGCGCGCCCGGCCCGCCAGTCGATGAAGCGATGCCCACGATCTGGTAGGGGCGCTGCAATTCCTCGCGCCGGAGCGGAGGCGGCGGGATGACCTGGCTCGCGGGCGCGGACGCTGGCGCGACTGGCGGCGGCGATGGGGACGCGGCGGCCTTCTTCTTGCTCCACCGCCGCACCACGGGCACGTTCGCCATACTGCGCACGGTATCCACCAGGGCTTCGCAGGCTTCGGGCGCGGCCAGGCCGGGCTTCGCCATCACCGTGAGCGCGCCCAGGCTGATGGCCTTAAAGCTGAGGTCGAGGTCGTCGCGCATATAGGTTCCCGTGACCAGCACGATGGGCGTGGGCACCTCGGCCATAATCTCTTCGGTCGCTTCCAGCCCGTCCATCAGCGGCATGTTGATGTCCATCAGCAGCACGTCGGGACGCATCCGGCGCACCAGGCGCAGAGCGTCCTGGCCCGTGCTGCCCGTCCCGATCACGTGGATGCCCTCGGCGATTTGCAAGATTGCCACCAGCAGTTCCCTGGCGGTGGGCGAATCATCGACGACGATGACGCGGATGTTCCCGTGTTTGGGTGTCATATCACGTGCCTGCCGGTTCCAGGATGCGTAACTGCTGCATCGTTTCCAGCAACACCTGAGTGGAGAAGGCGTCTTTGGGGATGTAGTCCACCGCGCCCGCGTCCAGCCCCTCGGCCACGAAGTCGGTCTCCGTGCGCACGGTCAGCAGGATGACGGGGATGTCGCGGGTCTCTTCGTTCGCCTTCAGGCGACGGCAGGTTTCCAACCCGTTCAACTCCGGCATCTCGACGTCCATGATGATCAGATGCGGCAACTGGTACTTCGCCAGCGCCAGCCCAATCCGCCCATCCGGTGCCCATTGGACTTCCAGGGGATACTCCAACAAGGTTTCCTTGAGCACTAACGCTTGCACCGGGCTATCTTCTACTATGAGAATACGTTTTCTTGGATTCATCTTGGCCCTCGAAGATCAAATGGCAAATTGCCACTCAAATCAACTGCTCGATGGTTTCCAGCAAGTTGCTCTGGTCGAACGTGCCTTTGGTGATGTAGGCATCTGCGCCGGCCTCGACGCCGCGCGCTTTGTCCTGGGGCGAGTCCAGGGACGTGACCAGGATGACGGGGACGTCGGCGGTGCGGGTGTCGCCCTTGATGCGCTGCGTCAGCCCGATGCCGTCCAGCCGGGGCATCGACACGTCGGAGACCACCAGGTCGGGGAGGTCGCCGGCGGCGATGGCGTCCCACGCCTCCTGGCCGTCCGTCGCCAGCCGCACGTGGTAGCCGGCGGCTTCCAGGATATTCTTCTCCAGCGTGCGCGTGGTGATGGAGTCATCGACGATGAGGATGTGGTCGCTGATCTGCCGCTGCGGGTCGCTCTCCTCTGGATGCGGGCCGGCCTCGTGGGTGAAGACCTGATGCTGGCCGCGCAAGGCCATCTTCACCACGTCGCCCACGTTGAGGATGAGCACGATCTCGCCGCTGCCCAAGACCGTGGCCCCGGCGATCCCGCCCACACGCTGAAGCTGCTTCCCCAGGCCCTTCATCACGATCTCCTGCTCCACCGCCAGTTGATCGACGACGAAGGCCACCCGGCGCTCGGCGGAAGCCAGCACCACGAAGGGCAGGTGGGCGGCGTACACATTGCCGTTGCGCGGCAAATCGAGCACGTCGGCCAGGTGTACCAGCGGGATAACGTGGTCGCCGTAGCGGACGGCATCGAAGCCGCCGAGGGACGTGACCTCGTCGCGGGTCACGCTGTGGATGCGTTCGATGTTGGTGAGGGGGATGGCGAAGCGGTCGTCGGCCACCTGCACCAGCAGGCCCCGCGAGCTGCTCAGGGTGAGGGGGAGGGTGAGGGTGAAGGCCGATCCCGCGCCCGGCGCGAAGTGTACGCCAATGCGCCCGTGGAGCGCCTCGACGTTGCGCCGCACCACATCCAGGCCCACGCCGCGCCCGGAGATGTCGGTGATGGTCTCGCTGGTGGAGATGCCCACGTTGAAGATGGCGGCCTTCAACTCTGCCTCGTTCATCGCCTGCGCGCCGGCGGGATCGTGGCGGGCGACGGTGACGCGCACCGCTTCCAGGTCGAGGCCGCCGCCGTCATCTTCGACGGCCAGCATAATGTCATTGCCCACCTGCTCGGCGCGCAAGGTGAGGGTTCCGTGGACGGGTTTCCCGGCGGCGCGGCGCGTCTCCGGCAACTCGATGCCGTGATCCACGGCGTTGCGCAGCAGGTGGATGAGCGGGTCTTTGATCTGCTCCAGCACGCGCTTATCTAGCTCCGTCTCACCGCCCTCGATGCGGAGGACGACCTGCTTCCCCGCGTCGTGGGCCAGATCGCGCACCATCCGCCCAAAGGAACCGGTGATGGTGGAGAGGGGCAGCATCCGCACGCGCTTGACCTCCTCCTCTAGCTCGTCGATGACCAGGGCCATCTGGAGCGTGTCGCTGGCGTACTCGCGGGAGAGCGTGCTGACGCGGGTGTGCATCTCGCGCAGTTGTTCTTGACTGCCGCCCAAGAAGTTGAGCAGGCGGGCCATATCCTGCCCGGCCTCGCCCCCACTCTGCCGCATCATCCGGCTGTAGACACCGCGCACGCCGAGCCATTCCTTCTGCCAGAGGGTGATGGCCTCCTCCATCTGGCGGAGCTGCGTGAGGCGCTGCTCTGCCCGGATTTTCGTGACCATCAGCTCGCTGAGTTGGGCCATCAGCGCGTCCAGCTTGCTGACCTTGACGCGGATGGTTTCGTCGCCGTTGGGATGAGGCACCGGCTGCGGATGCGGCAAGGCTTCCCCGACCGGATCGGGTGGCGGTTCCGGCGCGGCCATCGGCGGCTGGGCGCGCTCCGACTGGAACGCTTGCAGCGCGACCAGCGCCTGCATCGCCGCGACCGGGGGCGTGACCGCGCCGCCTTCATAGGCCGCGTGGACTTCCTGGATGGCGTCGAGGGCCTGGTAGCAGATGGTGTAGAGGTCTGCGCTCGGTTCGATGGCGGCGCGGCGCAGCGCGTCCAGGATGTCTTCCAGGGCGTGGGCCAACTGCTCCACCATCGTCACACCGATGGCGCGGGCCGCGCCCTTGAGGCTGTGCGCCGCCCGGAACACTTGATCCAGGGTCTCCTGGCGCGCGTCCCCGGCGACGGTCTGCTGCTCCAGAGCGAGCAGGCCATCGGTCATCGTCTGGATGTGGTCTTTCAGTTCGGCCCGAAAGCTGTTAAGCAAGCGTTCCCGAACACTGGCGCTGATGGACATGGTTCCCCCCGGTTTTGGTACGTGATACGTGTTGCGTATTGCGTGTTGCGTGTTGCGTCAAACGTCATTATGTCGTGCCAGGCTCGCGCCGGATTGCCAAATCCGGGGCTAAACGGGGATTTGACAATCCCCTCGGAGCCAAGCGTGGTGCGCGGCGAAGACTTCGCAACGTAACCAATACGCACTACGCACCACGCAATCTACGCCTAATGCTGCCCGTTGCCGCCGTTGACCTTGTAGGTCTTGACGGTTTCGGTGAGGGTGACGGCCAGGGCGTTGAGGTCTTTGGCCGATTTCTCCGCCTGGCGGGTGCTCGCCATACTCTGCACCATCGCCTGGTTGATGTTCTGCATCGCCAGCGCGATCTGCTCGACGCCGGACGCCTGCTGCTGCCCGCCAGCGACCACCTGGGCCGCGATCTGGGCCGATTCGGCGATGACGGACGAGAGCTGCTCGATGGCCTCGCGGGCTTCGGCGGCGCGTCCGACGCCCTCGTCGACGACCTTCGCGCCCTCTTCCGTGACCATCACGGAGGCATTGATGGCGTTCTGGATGTCGGTGAGGATGGCGCGGACTTGCGCGGTGGCCTGCTTGGATTGCTCGGCCAGGTTGCGGACTTCCACGGCGACGACGGCGAAGCCCTTGCCGTGTTCCCCGGCGCGGGCCGCCTCGACGGATGCGTTAAGCGCGAGCATGTTAGACTGCGAGGCGATGTCGTTGACGGCGGCGGTAATCTCGCCGATCTGCTGCGTCTGCTCCGAGAGGGCGATGATGTTCTCGGCGATGCCCTCCACGCGCTCCTTGATCTGCGCCATGCTGTTGATGGTCTCTTCGACGGAGTGCCGCCC
>SLSP01000499.1 GCA_007130345.1 Thermoflexales bacterium | reverse complement strand
GACGACGAGGAGGCAGATCACCCGCCGCAGCGCGTGTTGGTGCGCCTGTTTCGAGACCGCTGCACGATCAGCATCGACACGTCGGGCGCGTTGCTCCATCGGCGCGGCTATCGGCTGGCGACGGCGAAAGCCCCGTTGCGCGAGACGCTGGCGGCGGGGATGGTGCTCGTCTCCGGGTGGGATGGCCGCGCGCCGCTGCTCGATCCGTTCTGTGGCTCCGGGACGATTCCCATTGAGGCGGCACTGTGGGCGCGGCAAATCGCCCCGGGCAAAGGGCGGCGCTTCGCCTTTATGGACTGGCCCCACTTCGCGCCGGACGTGTGGGCCGAGGTACTGGACGCCGCGCTGGCCGCCGAGCGACCTGCCGCGCCGCCGATCCTGGCCTCCGACCGCGATGCTGGCGCGATCCAGGCTGCGGAGGCCAACGCCGCGCGCGCGGGCGTCGCCGCCGACATCGCGTGGGCGCATCAGGCCGTATCGGCCATCGCGCCCCCGCCGGGGCCGGGGTGGGTGGTCACGAACCCGCCGTATGGCGTGCGGGTCAGCGCCAGCCGGGATTTGCGCGATCTCTACGCGCAGTTCGGCAACGTGTTGCGCGCGCGCTGCCCTGGGTGGCGCGTGACCTTCCTCTGTAACGACCTCCGCCTCATCGGGCAGACGCGCTTGCCCGTGGAGACCTCTCACGTATGGCCGCACGGCGGATTGCGTGTGCGCGTGATGCAGGGGGAAGTGATGCGTGATGCGTAAGGAAATCTAGCTGGGAAAATTCTCCAACGTCCTCACATCAGCAGTTTTTGCAAAATCGCCTCCGCTTCCAGTACGGTGTTGACGGCGAACTCGATGCCGTTCTCGGCTTGCCCGCCAGGGCGGACGAGCACCGTGCGCATCCCGGTGGCGGCGGCGGCGCGCAGGTGGCCGGGTTGGTCGTCGAGCATCGCGCAGGCGGAGCCGGGGACGCCCAGGCTACTCAGGACGTACTGATAGGCGTAAGCGTCCGGCTTGCTGCGATACCCTATCGCGCGCACGTCGATGATGCGCTCGAAGTGCTGGCGCACCCCTAGCCGCTCCGTGACGCGCTCCGCCCAATCCACAATCCCGTTGGTGAAGATAACCTTCGGCGCGGGCAGCCGCGTCAGCATCGCGTCGAGTTCCGGCGCGGGATCGAGGTAGCGCGTCACGTCGATGGCGTGGACGTAGTCGAGGTAATCGTCGATGTCGGCTTCCGGGTGATGGCGGCGCAGGCCGACCAGCGTGGTGCCATAGGCGCGGAAGTACTCGCGGCGCAGCGCGCGCGCCTCCTCCAGCGTAATCCCCAACGTCTGGCTCGTCCACGCTTCGATGCGCTGCCCGACCACGTCGAACATCTTCGAGGCGTTGCTGTAAAGCGTGTCGTCGAGGTCGAAGAGCAGGTATTGGATGGTGCTCATGGTTGGCTCCTTAATTCAAATGGCAAAGGGCAAGCGCTTGACACACAGACTTCCGAAGTCTGGTAAACGAGTTTTGCCCCAGACTTCGGAAGTCTTGAAGTCTTCTCATCAAAACGAGGCCGGAATCATTTCCGGCCTCGTTTGGGATCAGGGCACGGTTACTCGATGCTGCCGTGCAAGGGAAGGGCCACCATCCCGCTGATGATTTTGGGGTAGAAGTCGGTGGATTTCTGCGGCATCTTCTCGCCGGCTTCGGTGCAGGCGCGGACGTGGGCCATGCGCGTGGGGTTGACCAGGAAGAGGAAGTTAGCCGCGCCGCTGTTGACGGCGGCGTAGCCCTCGTCGGCGTCGCGCAGGTAGTTGAGGTTCTCTTTGCGGGCGATGCTCTCTTTGCTCAGGCCCATCGCGTGCTCAATGATGACCTCGTGGAGCACGGCCACGTCGAGCGCGCGCCAGTTCGCGTCGCGGTCGGGCGTCAACTCCGCCATCGTGTCCAGCGACTTGAGCGTGAGCAGCGTGTAATCGCCGTCGTAGAAGCCGAAGCGCGGGTTTTCCGGCGTGGCCTCGGCCAGCGCGGCTTCGAGCGCGGCGCGGTCGGCCTGGGGGGCCACGTCGAAGTGGGCGGTCAGCTTCTTGAGCAGCGCCTGGCTGTCCAGCGCGTCGTAGGAATGGATGAGGCGGTGCGTGGGCAGAATCACCAGGCCGGGATCGCTCATGCTGACGAAGGTCGCCATCACGTAGTTGAAGGCGGCGTCCGGCCCGGCGTCAGGATGCTCGGTGCGCATCTCGTCGCGGTAGTTGAGCGCGGTCTCGTAGCGGTGATGGCCGTCGGCGATGATGAGGTTGACTTTCGGCCCCATCTCTGCGACGACGGCGGCGACGATAGTGGGGTCATCCACAACCCAGAAGTTCTGCTCCACCGCCGGCTCGATGACCTGCTCGTGGAGGATGGCCGGCATGTGCGTGTCGAGGTAGGGCTGCAAAATCTCGTTGATGCGGTTTTCGTTGTCGGGGTAGAGGGTGAAGATGTGCCCCCAGGCGGTCTCGGTGACGCGGGTGAGTTCCAGGCGGTCGGCTTTGGGGCCGCTGAGGGTGCGCTCGTGGGGCAGGATCACGCCCTCATCGAAGCCGGTCAGTTCCAGCGCGGCGGTGAAGCTGCGCCGGGTGTGCTCGACGCCGTCGGGCGTGGTGAAGGTCTGCTCTAGCACGTAGAGCACGGGCTGCGGATCGCGCAGCATCACGCCTTCGGCCAGCCAGGTCTGCTGGTAGCAGTTGGCGCGCGTGTAGACGTTGTTGTCCTCGGTGTGCGGCTCGCGCGCGCCCTGGATGATGCGGGCGAAGTTGTAGGGCGAAAGCGCGTAGTACGCGGCCTGCTCCGGGTCGTGAATCCGGTCGTAGGGCATTGTGATGACTTCGGAGAGGTCGCAGAATTGCTTGGGATTGTAACGCAATCCCCGGAAAGGTTTAATGTTTGCCATAGGGCCTCCATTTGTTGATCTAGTACCGCGCGGCGGAAGTTCCTCCCCAGTTAGCGACGCTACGTCAGAACGGGGATCTGACGATCCCCTCGGCGCAAATTTAACTGGGGAGCCATTTATGCCGCCCTGTACTAGGGTAAGGATTTCAAATCCGTAATGCGTAATCCGTAAAAGCAGCTTACGGATTACGCATCACGCATTACGCCAAATGCTCCTTCACCAGTTTGATGATTTCCTCGCCGATGCGGTTTTGCGCCTCGACGGTGCCCGCGCCGATGTGGGGCAACGCCACGACCTGGGGCAGTTCCACCAGCTTGCGCAGCGCCTCGTCAGTGGGCGGCTCCTGCGAGTAGACATCGCGGGCGGCTCCGGCGAGCGTGCCTTCGGTGAGGGCGACGTACAGCGCGGCCTCATCCACGACGCCGCCGCGCGCGGCATCCACCAGATACGCGCCGGGCTTCATCTGCGCGAACTGTGCCGTGCTGAGCAGGTGATGGGTCTCGTCGGTGTGGGGCAGGTGCAGGCTGATGTAGTCGGATTGCTTAAGCAGCTCGTCCATCGAGACGATGTCCTCGTGGGTGCAGTAGGGGTCGTAGGCCACGACGGTCATCCCCAGGACTTTGGCCTTCTCGCCGAGGGCTTTCCCGATGCGGCCATAACCGATGACGCCTAGGGTCTTCCCGGCCAACTCGGTGCCCTTGAGCGCCTTCTTGGCCCATTCCCCGGCCTTCATTGTGGCGTCGGCGCGGGCGAGGTGGCGGGCCAGCGCGAACATCATCCCCAGGGCCAGTTCGGCCACGGCGTTGGTGCTGGCGGCGGGCGTGTTGCAGACTGCGATGCCCTTCTCCTCCGCGTGCGCCACATCGATGCTATCCAGGCCCACGCCGCCCCGGATGATGACCTTGAGCTTGGTGGCCTTGTCGATGAGCGGCGCGCGCACTTTGGTGCGGCTGCGCACCACCATGCCGTCGTACTCGCCGATGACCTCGGCCAACTCGTCCAGCGTGATGTCGTCACGCACGTCCACGTCCACGCCCAAAGCGCGCATCGCCTCGACGGCGTCGGCGGCTACGGGATCACAGATAATTAGTTTTGCCATGGTTTTCTCCTCATTAAAAGCGGTTGCAGGTTAAATGTTGGCGTTGAGAGACTTCAGACTTCCGAAGTCTTATAAAGACCGCTCTGACTTCCGCGCTCTCTGAAGACTTCGGAAGTCTGTTTACGCATCACGCATTACTCCAGCCCCAAAATATCCTCAATCTGCCCCAAGAGCCACTGGATGTCCTCGACCTGCAAATCGCCCATGTGCGCGATGCGGAAGGTCTTCTCTTTGAGGCGGGTGCCGTAGCCGTTGGACAACATCGCGCCGCGCTCGCCCAGGGCCGCGTTGAGGTCGGCCACGCTGATGCCGCGCGTGTTCTCGATGGTGGTGACGGTGTTGGAGAGGAAGCGCTCGTCGGGGAAGAGGGCGAAGTGCTTGCGCGCCCAGGCGCGGACGACTTCGGCCATGTCGATATGGCGCTGCCAGTGGTTCTCCAGCCCCTCGGCCAGAATCGCGTCGAGTTGGGCGTTGAGGGCATTGATCAGGCTGATGGCCGGGGTCGCCGGGGTCTGATCCAGCTTGTACTTCTTGAGCATCACGAGGAAGTCGAAGTAGTAGCCGCGATTGGGCACCTGTTCGGCGCGTTTCAGCATCCGCTCGCTGATGGTGGTGACGGTGAGGCCCGGCGGGAGGGCGAAGCACTTCTGCGAACTGGAGATGACCACGTCGAGGTCCCAGGCGTCCACTTCGATCTTGGCGCCGGCCATCCCGGAGACGGCGTCCACCAGGATCACCACGTCGGGGTACTTCTGGCGCACCAGCGCGGCGATGTCCCGGAGGGGGTTCATCACGCCGGTGGAGGTCTCGTTGAAGGTCACGGTCAGCGTGTCGTAATCGCCCTGGCTGAGGGCCTCATCGACGATTTCGGGCGTGATGCCCTGGCCCCAATCGACATCCACGCGGTCGGCGGGCACGCCGTTGGCCTCGGCGATCTTGAACCAGCGCTCGGAGAACGCGCCGCACACCGTGACCAGCGCGCGTTTGAGCACGGCCTGGCGGATGGAGCCTTCCATCACGCCGGTGCCGGAACTGGCGTAGAGGAAGACCGGCTGCTGCGTGTAGAGCAGCTTTTCCAGCTTTTGGCGCACTGCGCCGTGCAACTCAGAGTATTCCTTAGCCCGGTGGCCGATCATCGGCACGGTCTGGGCCTGCAAAATCTCATCCCGCACATGCGTCGGGCCGGGGATAAACAGTTTCTTATACATGCAAGCTACCTCCTGGGTTCATAGAACTAAAAGCAATGGGTTTGGTGAAATTTG
>SLSP01000206.1 GCA_007130345.1 Thermoflexales bacterium | reverse complement strand
CCGCGCTCGCCGATGACGGTCTCGTAGCCATCGGCAAAGCCCATAATGAAGTCGTGGGCCTGCGCGAACTTCGCCGCCGCCTCGATGTCCTCCCGGTCGGCGTCGGGATGGCCGAAGGCGATGTTCGCGGCGATGGTGCGCGAGAAGAGGAAGATGTCCTGCTCAATAATGGAAATCTGCCGCCGGAGTGAGGCCAACATCCACTCCCGCGCGTCCACGCCATCGATGAGCACCCGCCCCTCGTCCACATCGTAGATGCGATTGATCAGCTTGGCGATGGTGGACTTCCCCGCGCCCGTCTGCCCGACGATAGCCACCGTCTGCCCCGGTTCGACGTGGAAGCTGATGTTCTCCAGCGTCGGCGTGACCTCCTCATCCTCGCAGACCTCCTCGCCGGGCGGATGATAGCAGAAGGTCACGTTCTCGAATGTGACCGCGCCCTGGATTTCCGCGCTGTGCCCGCGCGCGTTCTCGTCCAAATCGGTGTGCGCCGTGATCAGCTCCAGCAGCCGCCGCGCGCTCGCCAACCCCGAAGCCACCCGCGAGTAGGCGAACTGTCCCGCCCATGTGGGAAACCCGAAGAGCAGCAGCAGCCCGTTGAAGGCAATCACGTCGCCCACGCCGATGACTCCGGCCTGGAGCAGCAGTAAACTGTGAAACAACCCGGCGGCCTGCAACAAGCCGAGCAGCAGCAGCGGCGTAAACCGGGCCTCGATGTCCGATTGCCAGATGTACGCCACGCGCCAGTCATCGACACGCTTGTTGAACCGGCGGATTTCGTGCGTCTCCTGCGCGACCCCCTTCACCGTCTCCACGCCCTCGATGGCCTCCGCCAACGTCGTGTTCATATCCCCGAACTCCTCGCGCACCGCTTCGGCGGCGGGGCGCAGTTGGCGCAGATAGTGGCTCACCACAAATCCGTAGACGATAAGGTACAGAAGCGGCGTGAACACCAGATGCGGGTGGATGGTCGGGGCGACAAACAGGGGCATCAGGATGAAATTGGCGGAACCGACGACCAGATTCAGGCCGGGATTGAACATCAAGTTGATCTCGCGCACGTCGTTGGTGGCCCGCGCCATCAAATCGCCGGTGGGATAGGAGTCGTGGAAGGCCATACTCTTGCCGATGAGGCTGGCGTACAACTCCCGGCGGATATTGCGCTCCAGCCGTTGGCCGATTGTCTCGCTGCTGATGTTGCGCAACAGTTGCAGCAGCAATCCGCGCACCACCTGCGAGATAACGATGAGCAACGCCGCCCGGCCCACCGCCAGCATGTCGGGAGGCTGCGCCAGCATCGCGGTGAACGCCTGCCCGACGAGCATCGGCGCGACCGAAGCCAGCGCCGCGTTACCCAGCGCCCCGACGAAGACGCCCAGAATGATCAGCTTGTAACGCAGCGCGTGAGAAAAGACCCACCGCGCCGCGCTGCGGTGATCCGGCTGCCAGCTCTGCTCGATTGCAAATTCGGTCATCGTCCCTCCGACGGTTGCTACCCTGGATGCTCAATAGACGCTCATTGTACGACCAGGCGGAAAATCGTCAAGAACGACGGTGCAAAAGTAGCACAAACGTAACACTTCAGTTTTGTGAGCAAACCGCTCAAAAATAGCTCGAAGTCCCCGTCTCGGGGACGGCTCAAGCGAACACTATCGGGCTTCCCAGACCTGTCAGGTTTGCCAAACCTGACAGGTCTTTGCCTCAAGCCACAGTTCGCCATTCGCCGATTTCCAAAGAGGCTTATCTGCGGTATACTCAAGGTAGCCGGACGTAGCACACGGAGTACACAATGCGATTGTTAATCACAGCAGAAAGTCATAACGAAGTGAGTTGGGAAGTCCAAACCTCAACGGTGTGGATTGAAGTGGGTCTATTGGTGGGCTGGGCCGTCTGCGTGGCTGTCATCGCGCTGATGCCGAGCGCGGATCGCTGGGCCGTCATCGCCGGATTGAGCGTCATCATTCTGGGCATCGCCTTGACGCTGGCGCTGACCGCGCCCCTGGCCGAGTACGGCCACTTAATACGCCTGCCCGATAGCGGCGATATGTACCGTGCGCAGCGCTGGCTGCTCCGCGGCGAGCGCGTCGCCTGGGAGACGCCCCTGGAGCCGGTGACGGGCTTCTTTATGGAGACTCGCGCCTTCGAGGAGACCGGCGATCAGGTCTACACCCAGGCGCGCTTATGGGCCGTGTTGGATGACGCCCCTCCCGCGCGCCTGACCCTGTGGGGCGATCCGCAAGCGGTGGAGTCTTTGGGCCTGTCGCTGGCGAAAGCGGGCCGCCGCACCTTCGACCGAGGCGCCGCGCCCCCGGTGTTCCAGGCAGCGCTCCCGGCGATGGGTGACGATGGCGAGACCGAGCCGGCTCCAGCGTGAGGTGGGCATCGTCCTGGCCCGCCGCGACCACGGCGAGGCCGACCGCGTCATCGTGCTGCTGACGCCGGAGCAGCGCATCGACGTGCTGGCGAAGGGCGTGCGCAAGACGCGCTCGCGCAAGGCCGGCCATCTGGAACTCTTTTCCAAGACCGAGGTGCTGCTCTCGCGGGTGAAGCAATCGTGGGACATCGTCAGCCAGGCCGAGGCCGTGACCGTGCGCGCGCAGTTGCAAGACGACTTCTCGCGCGCGACCTACGCCCGCTACGTGGCCGAACTGGTCATCCGCTTCTTCGAGGGAGAGACCTCGCGCCAGCTCTACGACCTGGTGGACGCCACATTCGAGCGCCTGGAAACCGCTGCCCCCGCCGCCCTGCTCACGCGCTGGTTCGAGCAGCAACTCCTCGCGCTGGCGGGCTTCCGCCCGGAATGGGGCATGTGCGTGGGCGAGCGCGACGCGGAACTCTGCCGCGAACCGCTGCGCCCGCGGCCCACCGACCGCCGGGCCTACGGCATCGACGCCGAGCGGGGCGGCGCGCTCTGCTCTGACTGCCTGGCGCGGCATCGTAACGAGCGCGGCGTGCGCGCGCTCTCGCCGAGCGCGCTTTCGTGGTTGCAGGCGTTGCAGCAGCGGGATTACGCAGAAGCGGCGAGCTTCGACCTCCCGCCCGCCACCGCCCGCGAACTGGCCCAGGTAATGGATCGCTACATCGCCCACCACCTGGAACGCCGCCCCTCGGCGCTGCGGATTTTGGATGGTTGATTGGGGATTTTGATGACGCGAGTCGTCATCTTGAGCATAAAGCAGAATCTCTCGGAGGAAAATTATGGTGACACACGTTGCCGATATGAGCGTCGAAGAATTGAAGTATCTGATTCAGGAAACAGTGACCCAAACTTTAGTAGACCTATTCCGCGACCCTGACACGGGCCTGGAACTCCGCGAGGACTTCGAGAACGCCCTGCAACACTCACTGGAAACCGTCAAAGTTGGCGAAGAAGACGAAAAATCCCAAAATAGCCAATAGAACTATTGCGTGTTGCGTATTCCGTGATTCCTGCAAAATACGCAATACGCAACACGCCATACGCACCACGCAACAAGACCGGAGAAACCAATGACAGCCTTAGACACCCACATCACCGCAGTCGCACTCTACGCTGACCGGGCGCGGGTGACGCGCACCGGCACGGTGCAAGTAGAGCCGGGCAGCCTCCAACTGGAGATCAGCGACCTGCCCCGGCAATTGGACGCGGCCTCCGTGCGGGCGGCGGCGCGGGGAACGGCGCGCGCGCGGCTGCTCGGCGTGGACGTGCGGCGCAAGTATTATGAACAGACGCCCGTGGCCGCAATCCGCGAGATGGAGGCGCAGGTGGAGGCGCTCCAGGATGAGCGGGCGGCCCTCGATGCGCGAGCAGCGCGGCTGAAGGAAGATCGCGGCGCGGCGCAGGGGCTGGCGGGCCAGGCCGAAATCTACGCGAAGGGGCTGGCGCGGGGCCGCATCACGCCGGAGGCGCAAATGGCGCTCTTCGATGCGCTGCGCGCGCGCGCCGAAACCGTCGACGCCGCGCTCCAGGAGGCCGCGCAGCAACGCCGCGACCTGGATCGCCGCATCGCCAAGCTCCAGAAGGACTTGCAACACGCGCGCGGCGCCCGCTCCACCGAGCGCCACGTCGCCACCGTCGATGTCGAGGTTGTGGCGGCGGGCGAGTTGACCGTGGAACTGACCTACGTGGTCGCGCAGGCCGGATGGACGCCGCTCTACGACCTTCGCCTGATTGAAGACGGAGCCGAGGACGCGACGCTGAACGTGGGCTACCTGGCCGAAGTCCGCCAGAACACGGGCGAGGACTGGGCCGAGGTCGCGCTGACGCTATCGACGGCGCGGCCCGCGCTCGCCGAGACCGTGCCCGAACTCCAGCCCTGGTACATTGCCATCTACCAGCCGCCGCCGCCGCCCAGGGAATCCCGGAAGCGCGCGGCGCGCCCGATGATGGAGCCGATGGCGATACACGACGCCGGCGCGGAGATGGACGACTTCATCCAGGTCGAGGAGGAAGCCGCCCCAGAGGTTGAGGCCGAAGAGGCCCTGGCGACGGTGGCGAGCGAGGGCGCAGCCGTGACCTACCGAGTTCCGGGAACCGTGACCGTCCCCGCCGACGGCGAGCCGCGCAAAGTGACCGTGGCCCGCTTCGACCTCGAACCCGCGCTGGATTACGTGACCGCGCCCAAGCTGATTGCGGCGGCCTATCGCCGCGCCACCGTGACCAACGCCAGCGCCTACACGCTCCTGCCCGGCAAGGCCAACCTCTTCGCGGGGGACGCCTTCATCGGCGCGACGGCGCTGGGGCTGACCGCGCCCGGCGGCGAAATCGAGTTGTACCTGGGCGTCGATGACCGAGTCAAGGTGGAACGCGAGTTGCTGCAACGCGACGTGGACAAGAGGCTCCTGCGCGACCGGCGACGGCTGCGCTACGCCTACGAGGTCACGCTGGAGAACCTGCTGGCGACGGAGGCCCGCGTCACGCTGCACGACCAAATCCCGGCCCCGCGCCACGAGGACATCAAGGTCAAGCTGGAAGCGGCGACGCCGGAGCCTGTCGAGCAATCGAAGCTGGGACTGCTGCGCTGGGAACTGGCGCTCGCGCCCGGCGAGAAGCGCGATGTACGCTTCGAGTTCAGCGTGGAGCACGCCCGCGACGCTACGGTAACGGGGCTACCCTGACGGGAAATACGTTCGTGTTGCGTGTTGCGTCATTTACGCATTACGCAATACGCAATAGCAAATTCTAAAATCTTCCTCTCATTAGGAGAAAACCCAATGGATTTCAAGCATTTTATACCGCCAGAAGAACTGGTCACGGAACACTTCACCATCCGCAGCTACCGCCCCGGCGATGGCGTGATGCTGGCCGAGGCGCTCAACGCCT
>SLSP01000380.1 GCA_007130345.1 Thermoflexales bacterium | reverse complement strand
GGGCCTGCTGATCAACAACGCGCTGACCCTGCGCGTGGCCCGTGCTCTGGCCCGTGAGACCCCGGTGAGCGTCAATCCCTACGACAAGGGCATCGGCTTTGATGACGTGTACTCGGCGCGGCGTTACGCCCAGGCCATCGCCGAGGCCGCCGCGTGCGGGGCGAGCACCGTGATCAAGGGCACGGAGTACGTGGATCAGGAGACCGGCGCGTTCACGCTGCTTACGGCGGAGCGGTACGCCGAGCAGCGCGCCGTCATCGGCGAGATGCACCGCTGGCTGGCAGCGCAAGCCGAGCGCTACCGCGACCGGCGCAACGTCGCGCCGGTGGCCCTGCTCCATCCCGGCGACGCGCTCTGGCAGCAGTGGGACGCCATCGCGCCGCGCTACTTCGGCGCGGGGCAGACGTTCCTGGCGGCGGGCATCCCCTGGCGCGTGGTCACGCCAGAGGACGACTGGGACGATGTGCAGGTCTTGTTGCGCTTTGGGCCGCTGCAAGCCGGCGGCGCGGTGCCCGCCGCCTTCGACGTGATCGACGTGGCCGCGCTGCCTGGGTGGGAGTCGCCGCGTCCCGGCTGGCTGGCGCGACATCCCAAAGCACGGGGGGCGGCCACTGGGCTGGCGGATCGGCTGTACCGCGCCTACTTCCAATATCGCTGGGCACGTCGCCTGGGAGATCGCCTGGGGATGGTGCATTTCTTCGTGCAATCGCCGTACTTTCATCTGCCTGGCGAGGCTGCGCGCGCGGCTCTGCTCGACGCGCTAGGGCCGCGCCCTTATCCCCGCGTCATCTCTGACGCGCCAATGCTGATAGAACTCTGGCGCAGGGCGGGACGCTTGCAGCTTCATCTGGTCAACTACGCCCCGGAGACGCAGGACATCAAGGTGGAATTCGCGCAGCCTGTGACCGGCGAGGCGCTTTCGCCGGGCAGCGGCAGCGTGCAGTTTATCGGCGTGGAACTTGAGCGCCGCGTGGACGTTTACGCCGTGCTCGAATACGGTGCCAAGCGTGATTGAGGGTAAGTCTTGTTGCGTGTTGCGTATTGCGTGACTTAGCTTGACGAGACATCATAAAATTTTGGCTACTGAGCATCATGACGTTTGACGTTTGACGCCTGACGTTTAACGTCAAAACGAGGATAAGGTTTCTATGAAACGAGCAGTTAGCATCAGTTTGGGAAGCTCCATCCGCGATAAGCGGGTGGAAATCGCGTTGTTGGGAGAGCCGGTGCTTATTGAGCGCATCGGGACGGATGGCGATGTGGCGCGGGCTACCGCGCTCTATGCCGAGATGGACGGCAAAGTGGACGCCTTCGGCGTGGGCGGCATCGATCTGGCGATGGGGACGGCGCGGCGCACCTACGCTTTGCGCGCGGCGCAGCGGATGGTTCGCGGCGCGCGGCATACGCCGGTGGTGGATGGCCGGGGCCTCAAGCACACGCTGGAGCGCCAGTGTATGCGCTACGTGGAGCCTGAAATCGGCGCGGCATTGCAGCCCAAGCGCGCGCTGGTCAATGTGGGCGTGGATCGCTTCGGCATGGCCGAGAGCCTGGTCGAGGCCGGCTACGAGAGCGTCTACGGCGATTTGCAGTTCGGCCTGGGCATCCCCATCCCCTTGAAAAGCCTGCGCGCCCTGGAACGTTTCGTGGCCGTGTTGGGGCCGCTGGTCAGCTTCGCGCCGCTGCGCTGGCTCTATCCGATGGGCGAGAAACAGCACGAGTCGGTGCCGCGCTTCACGCGCTGGTATGAGTGGGCTACTATTATCGCCGGGGATTGCGGCTATACCAAGCGCCACATGCCGCCGCGCTTGCCCGGCAAGAGCATCCTCACCAACACCACCACCGCCGCCGATGTGGACAAGTTCCGCGAGGCCGGCGCGCGGTATCTCATCACCACGACGCCGCGCTTCGAGGGGCGCTCCTTCGGCACCAACATGATGGAAGCCGCGCTGGTGGCCGTCGCCGGGAAGGGGCGCGTGTTGACCCGCGCGGAGCTTGCGGAGATGATCGCGCATCTCGATATGCGCCCGCAAATTCAGCAACTCAACGGATGACTCTATTGAAAAAACGCAATACCGCAAAAGTCACCCTGTTTGGGACACGGATAAACACAGATTTCACGGATAAAATCAAAAAAATCCGTGTTTTTCCGTGTAAATCCGTGTCCTTACTTGAAATCAACCGGGAACTTCTTCTTGTCACAAGGTTAGTTTTGCGCTACTGCGAAAAAACCTAAAAAATCCGATTTTTTAGAAACATGATCCTAGAGATAGATTTTTCGCGTGTGAATTTCATATAGGCAGTGGGTCGCGTGTGTAAAAATCGGATTTTTGGACTTTTTTCAGGAGACTCAACGGATAGGAGGACATTATGGATTGTTTATTGATTGCCGGAGGCATTGTTGGGCCGGAGGATCCGCTGTATGAACTGGCACCAGACCAGCCGAAAACGCTTATCGAGGTGGGCGGCAAGCCGATGGGCCAGTGGGTGGTGGACGCGCTGACCGGCGCGGAAGCGGTGGAGCGCATCGTGGTCTTGGGCCTGAGCGCGGAGCACGGGTTGGTCTCGCCCAAAATTGTGGGGCACATCCCGGATCAAGGCGCGCTTTTCTTAAACGCCTTGGCCGGTGTGGAGTGGCTGCGCGCGCATCACGCGGCATTGCCGCGCCACGTCCTCTCGTGTTGTGCCGACATCCCGCTGCTCACGTCCGCGATGGTGGATGAACTGGTAGCGCGGTGCCCCGATCCCGCTATCGACGTGTACTACAGCGCGGTGCCCCGCGCGGCGATGGAGCGCCGCTTCCCCAGTTCGGCGCGGAGCTTCATCCACCTCGCCGACGCGGACGTTGCCGGGGGCGATGTTCACATCATCTCGCCGCAGTTAGCCGATACGCATCAGGAATTGCTCACCAACATGGTACAGCGGCGCAAGAGCGCGGTGCATCTGGCGCGCAAGCTCGGCCCGGCGTTCCTGATGAAGCTGGCGGCCCGGCGAATGAGCATCGCCGAAGCCGAGCGCAAAATCGCGGCGAAGTTCAACTTGCAATTCCGCGCTGTGCTCACCGAGCACGCCGAGATGGCGATGGACGTGGATAAGCCCCATCAATGGGAACTGTGCGACCGTGAATTGGGACGTTGACGCGCTGGCCGCGCGCGATCTGCGCCTGTCCGGGCAGATTAGGGGATGGGTGCGCGGCACAGCGATGCGCCGGGCGGCCACCGTGCTGGCCCATTCCGGCGATTCGCTGCTCTGGTTGGGCGGCGCGGGAGCCGCGTGGTTCCTCGGCGCGGGGGTGGGGCGCGTGGTCAGCCTGCGCATCGTCGGCGTGATGTTGGTGGCGGGCGCGTGTAGCTCGTTGGCGAAGGCCCTCATCCGCCGCCCCCGACCCGATGGCGCGCGAGGCCGCTTCTACTCCAACCTGGATCGGCACGCTTTCCCCTCCGGGCACGCGACCCGTGTGGGCGCGCTGGTGATGGCGCTATCGCCCTGGCTGCCCTGGCCGGGACGCGTGCTCTTCGCGGGGTGGGCGGTGGCGGTCTGCCTTAGCCGGGTGGCGCTGGGCCTGCACTTCGTGAGCGATGTCGCCGGGGGGCTGGTGCTCGGCGCGGTGCTCGGCGGGGGCTGGGCGTTCCTGTTCGGATGACGCGCGCACGTCACCCCCGGATCGGTTTGCGCCGATTCGCCCGCTTCTGACGTACCGCATCTGCCGCACCCCGGAAGAGCGTCGGGTCTTTGATCTGCCGGCGGGCGGGACGCTCTAACTCCGGCCCGATGAGGGTGCGGAGCTTCTGCACATCCGTTACTGTGACTGGCGGCTCGCGCAAGGCCAACCCCACCGCGTAATTTGAAGCGCCCGGCACCCACGCCCACTCGCGCCGGAGTTCATCGGCGCGGACGTGATAAGCGCGCTTGTCCCACGCCTTCGCCGACTTTTCCACATCCTCGTGGATGGTGTGCAGCGCGGTTCCCGCCACCGAGAGTAGGTCGCGCACTAGGTCTTGATCCTCACGCAGCAGGTCAGGCGCGTGAACCAGCAAAATTTCCGCTACAATGCGCATCTGTTGCGCTCTTTCAGTTGTTCCCATAATACGTACTCCTCAAGCCGGGCCGCTCCTCCGGCTGGTATTTTCTCCCGAAATCTGGTACGATAAGGCCATTCACGACCGTCAACTATACACCAAAGCTGAGGTTACGGCAAGGAATGGAGGGCGTATGACCGTGGCAATTTTTGAAGGGCTGATCGTCGATGAGCGGGATCGGCCCGTTTACGTGAAGCTGGTGGGCAGCATGCCGCATTATGTGGTGGACGACGACGGCTTTCTGCGGCACATCCCGGCAGAGCAAGTTGACCGCGAAGTGCTGCGCGTCTTGCAAGCCGGCGTTGAGGCGCACCGCGAGTTGGTCGTCGAAGGGATGCTGGAGATGATGAACCAGGACGATCTCTTCACCAAGGCGGCGGTAGAAAGCGCCATCAATCAGATGGACGAGAATTTCGACAAGCTGATGCAGGTCGGGCTACCTGAAGAGACGCGCAGTTGGCTAGGGCTGATGGGCTTTCGCATCATCATTGACATCCACGGCGACATTGTCGATGTGGAGATGCCCGGTGGCGGCTTCGCGGAGGAGTGATCTATGGACAATTTCCCGTTTATCCCGGTGTTGATCGGCCTGTTTGTAAGCATTTTGGCTTGCACGGTGTGGCTGACGTGGAATTTCACCAAAGCTGCGATGCTCAACAAGATGGGGGAATCGCCGGAAGAGCCGCCGCAATCGCGCGCCAAAGAGCGCGTCAGCGCCCCGGGCCCCGGCCCGCCAGAAGCCGACTCGACCCTGCTCAGTATCCGCCGCGGGCCTACGCTGATGTGGGAGATCCGTGTCCAGGGGCAGCGGTATCGCACCTTGCAAGCCGTGCCGGAAGATGAGGTCAAGGAAGAGGTGGTGATCGCCTTGCGCGAGTTGGCGGCGTTCGCTCGCGACTATATCCAGAAAAGCCCCGCTGCCAAAGCCCCCCCTCCTGCCGCGCCGCCCAGGTCAGAACCGACGGTGGCACCGTCCACCTTGCCGCCGGCATTGTTAGGGTCTCCGTCCCGGGGGCGCGGGGAACGCGAAACGGGTCGCCCGTCGGGATCGATGCTGTCCATCAATCTGGCCCAGGAAATCGGCGACATCGTGGCCGAGCTACAAGCACAGGTGCCGGCGTTGCAAAAGCACGCTATCGATCTCCAGAACGTGCCTGGGGGCGGCATCCGTTTCCTCGTCAACGGCGAAATTTATGGCGATGTCAGCGAGATTCCCGATCCCAAAATCCAGGCCCTTATCCGCCACGCCACCAAAGAATGGGAGCGCCGCTAACTGATGCAGTATTACATTTGGACAATAGGATGTCAGATGAACGTG
>SLSP01000220.1 GCA_007130345.1 Thermoflexales bacterium | reverse complement strand
TTTCCGCGTGCGAATTTCATATAGTTAGGTGGTCGCGTGTGGAAAAATCGGATTTTTGGACTTTTTTCAGGAGACTCATCTACTGATTTCACAAAGGGCACAGCGCGCGCTGTGCCCTTTGTCGTTCCCCGGCAAGTCAGCGGGTCGTGACCAACTTGGCGACTGTCACGCCGCTGCCCCCCTCTTTCTCTGAGGCCGACTCATACATCGGTACCAGCGGATGGGTCGCCAGGAAGTGGCGCACCTCGTGTCGCAGTTTGCCCGTGCCTTTACCGTGAATGATGCGCACCCAGGGCAATGCCGCCATCGCTGCGTCGTCCAGGTACGCATCGAGGTTGGCTAACGCTTCTGCCGCCGTCTGCCCGCGCAGGTCGATTTCGACGCCCGGCGAGGGGCGCGGCGCGGCGGCCACGCTGAGGGTGGTGGGCGGCGGTTTGGACGCGGGCCGGGCGCGCAGCAGTTCCACATCCTCCAGCGAGAGCCGCGTCCGCATCGCCCCGGCCTGGATGACGGCTTCGTCACCTTCCAGCGCCAACACCGTCCCCTCGACCCCGAGCGAGGGAATCCGCACGGTACTGCCCTCGGCCAACACGCCCGTCGGCTCTGGCGCCGGCTCCGGCGCGGCGATTTCGTCCGCCGCGATGAGCGGTTCGGGCTGCGGCACGCGGACTTCCAGCGCGGCGGCGGCATCGGCGACCGCGTCCACCTCCGGCGCGGCGATCTGGCCTGGCGCGGCCAGCAGGCGGTCGCGCAGCGCGCGCACCTCGTCCTGTAGCGCGGCCACGACCTCGCGGCCCTGGGCCTCAGCCTGCGCGAGAAGCTCGCGGCGTTCATGCTCGATACCAGCGAGGCGGTCGCGCAGCTGCGCGGCGCGGTCTTCGGCGTCGCGTTGGGCCTGACGCGCCTGGTCGCGCGCGCGCACCCGCTGCAAGCGCAGGTTGTGCAGGTCATCGAGCATATCCTCGGCGCGCAGGGCTTCGCCAGAGAGCATCCCCTGCGCGTGCTTGACGATCTCTGGGGGCAGCCCGAGCCGGTGAGCGATGGCGAAGGCGTTGGAGCGTCCCGGCAACCCGATGGTCAGCCGATAGGTGGGGGCCAGCGTCTCCACGTCAAATTCCATCGAGGCGTTGCGCGCGCCGGGAGTCGCGTGCGCGTAGAGCTTGAGGTCGGGATAGTGGGTGGCAACCAGCACGGTGCTGCGGCGCTCGCGGAAGGCTTCGAGCAGCGCGCGGGCCAGGGCCGCGCCCTCTGCCGGATCGGTGCCCGCGCCTAATTCATCCAGCAACACCAGCGCCCGATGATCCACCGTTTTGAGAAAAGCGACAATGTTGTTGAGATGCGAGGAGAACGTGGACAGGCTCTGCTCGATGGATTGCTCGTCGCCGATGTCGGCGTAGACGGCCTCGAAGCAGGAGAGTTGCGAACCGGGCGCGACGGGCAGGTGCATCCCGGCGCGGGCCATCAGCGTCAGCAGGCCCACCGTCTTGAGCGTGACGGTCTTGCCGCCAGTGTTGGGGCCGGTCAGCACCAGCATGTGGGTCTGATCATCCAGGTCTACATTGACGGGCACGACGGTTTCGGGATCGAGCAGCGGATGGCGCGCTTCTAGCAGACGCACCACCGTCCCCGGATGGAAGTTCGTCTGGTCGCGGTCGCCCTCGGCGAGCTGCGGCGGCTTCTCAGGCAACGGCAGCAACTCTGGCGCGGAGGCGTCGAGGGCCACCGCGTAGCGGGCCTTGGCGAAGACCAGGTCTAGCTCCACCAGCGCATCCAGCGACGCCACAATCTCCGGCGCGAGGTCGCCAATCTGCGCGGTGAGCATCTGCAACAGGCGGAGGATTTCATCCTCTTCGGCCAGGGTCAGTTCGCGCAGCGTGTTGTTCATATCCACAACGTCCGTCGGCTCGATGAAGAGCGTGGCCCCGCTGCCAGAGCGGTCGTGGACGATGCCGCGCACGTGGCGCTTGAAATCGGCTTGCACGGGGAGGACGAAGCGGCCTTCGCGCCGGGTGATGAGGGCCTCTTGCAGATAGGGCGCGACCTGTGGCGAGGTGAGCATCCGCTGCAAGCGGTCTTGAACGCGGCTCTGGGTGATGCGCAGTTCGCGGCGGATGCGGGCCAGCGTCGGCGAGGCGTCGTCGCGCACTTCGCCCCGGTCGTTGAACACCCGCGCGATGGCGTCCACCAGGTCGGGGGCCAGCACGATGCGCCAGGCGATGTCGGCCAGGCGCGGGAACTGCGCTTCCAGGCGGGTCAGGAGCCGGCGCGTGCGGGCCGCGCCTTGCAGCGTATCGCGCACGCGCAGCAGTTCCGGCGGATGGAGCGTGACGCCGTGCTCGGCTTGCCGGGCCTGGGGGCGGATGTCGTGGACGCCGCCCAGCGCGAAGTCGGGGCGCGCGAGCAACAACTCGCGCGCTTCGCCGGTGAGGGCCAGACTGTCGCGGGCCTCGTGGATCTCTGGCGCGGGTTCCAGGGCCAGCGCGCGCTCTCGTCCGCCAGAAAAGTCGGTATGCTCGGCCAGGCGTGCCAGGATGTGGGGATATTCTAGCGTGACCCAATGACGGTTCATACGCTTCTCAGCAGGTCTTATTGCGGCGTCAAAACCGATGGCATCGGATTGAAGAATATGAAGAAGGTCAGTTGGTATATCCCAATCACCTGCCCCGTCCACGGGCGTAATATGGAATTTTGATAGGAAGCGCGCGAATTAGCCCAACCTTGCCGGTCGCCCGCCCATTGTTCCTGCACCATCACGCCGACCGCGTTGAGGATCAGCGAGACCACGATAGCGGCGATGACCACGCCAAATATCAAGCCCAGCACGTTATCCAGGATGCCGAGTTTCGGGAGTTGGGTGTCGGGGAAGGCTTTGTGGAGCATCACATAGCCGATCACCGAAAAGAGTATCAGGAAAATGATGAACAGCCAGCCCTGGATGAGCGTTTGATCGGGGAAGACCATTTCCAGGCGCTCGGCTGCGGGTCGGTAAAGGGATGCGCTTGTCAATGTGACCGCCCAAACGATAAAGAGGGTGAACAGCGCGCGCAACACCCGTTCTTTGGTGAAAAAAGCTATCAGACCACCGCCTATGACTATCAAAAGCAGTTCTCTGGGACCCATATTACCTCCTTAAATGTACTGTCCAGACTGCGAAAGCCTCACCGTATAGGTATTATACCACGCGCCCCTGACTTCACAGCGAACCGCCTCTCAAGGCTGATTGTCCTGCACCTGCTGCATCCCGCGCTCAAAGGCCGTCACCCACCGCTCGGCCTGGGGGCTGTTGCGGCTGATGAGCAAGTAGTACTCGGAGCAGCGCCACGGGGTGGGGTGATAGGTCAGGGAGGCGGCTTCGTCTGGCGTGAAGCTCTCCTGCAAAATCTCCTCGCATACCGCCTGGGGACAGTGCAGCAGATCAATGCGGCCCGCCAGCAGTTTGCGCAGATTGGTTATCTCGTCCACGCCGGGATCCAGGCTGAGGTTCAGCCCGGCTTGCCGCGCCGCTTCCAACTCCGCCGTGATGGCGTAGCCTAGCATCACCCCCACCTGATGCCCGACCAGATCGTCTATCGTCTCCCAATCGAAGGGATACTCCACGCGGTGGAAGATCATATCGCACTCCTGCGCCAGCGGGATGTCGGGATAGATGGCAAACTGCTGGCGTTCTTCCGTCTTCGACCAGCCCACCGAACCGTCCCATTCTCCCGTCTCCACATAGTGGATGTTGCGATTCCACGGGAAGAAGCCCCATGCCACCGTGATGCCTTCTGCCGCGAACGCCTCGGTCACGATCTGCGACCATGGCCCGTACTGCGGCAGCGTCTCCGATAGATAGGGGAGCCACTCCCCGTTGGTCAGGCGGATCACGTCGGGATCCGGTGCCGGCGTCTCCGTTGGCGACGGCGTGGGCGTGACCGGCGGCTCCGGTGTGGCGGCAGTACAACCCACAAGCAATACAGCGACTATCACGATCAGAAAGCTATACCCCGTTGCGTGTTTCATATCATGTCCTCCTGGGTGAATGGTGAATGACGGCCTGGTAACTTTTCGGCGTGAGGTGACGTTTCAATACCACGCAACTTTGACCTCACAGCGAACCGCCTCTCAAGGTTGATTGTCCTGTGGACAGCGTTCTCCGGGAAGACGCCCAGATGCCGCGAGCGGGTGAGGCGTAAGGTGTACGGGCCGAAACGCTCCAACTTGGCACCGTCGCCGCTGTTGAGCAGGGCGTAGTCCTCCCCATCGGGACAGTGCAGCACGGTTCTGTGCGTGGTTTGTGGTTTCATACGTGTACTATACATCGAGTCGGGCAGATTGGCGAATTTACCTGAATGTTCATTCCCGATTCTGTGCTATCATAGGTGCGTACACTCTTCTATATACACTTTTGGCGATTTGGGATTTCGCCGGATGGTGGCGAAGCGTCATCCTTCGACTGCGCTCAGGGGGGACGCCCAGCGCTGAACCGTGTTACAAAACACAACCAGCCCCGCGACCGGGCCTGGTCTTGGAGCATAGGGACGCGCAAGGATGAATCATCCCAGAGCACAGAATCGGCCCGGCTGCAAACTGCAATGTTCTCTTGACCTGCCTCAATTTATGTTATACAATGGGTAAGGAACTGACCGGGAAACTCCCCCACAGCCCGGAGCCGGGAGTGCTCCTCTGCAGGATTTCCGCATAAGTGCGCCGGGGAGTAGGTATACGGAGAAGGGACTGAGGCGGAAACTTTCCGCCTAATACATGAGTCCCCTGAACAAAGTCCAAAAATCAGATTTTTCCACACGCGACCTACTGCCTACATGAACTTCGCACGCGAAAAATCTATCTGTAGTATCACGTTTCTGAAAAATCTGATTTTTTAGGATTCTTTCAGTAGAGTCATCAATGGAAAGATCGCCAGCATCATCTATAATGTTGCCGTGAGCAGAAGGATGGCTATGGCAAATGACCCGACTCAAGATTACCACATCACCATAGATTGGGAACAACTGGAACTGAGCGCGCGTCTGACGCCGGCAGAACGGGTGTTGGCCGGGATGCGTGTGCAGGCTTTCGCGATGGCGGCTTTGCGCGGCACGTTCCGGCGGCGCTTCCCGGAGCTATCCCGCGCCGAATTGAATATGAAGACGCTCGCGTATTTGATGCCGCTGCGGATGGACATACCGTGAACGCCATCAGTTTTTATCTGCGCATTATGTAAGGAATTTCCGCCTAAAGTTCGTCTCATATTTTGCCATTTTTCAAGGAGAATCCTTATGCAAACTAAACTCACCGGACGGGTCTGGAAATACGGCGACGATGTGAACACCGAAGTCATCTGTCTCAAGCGGGCTGGCGTCGCCGTGGCGTAATACTTTAACGTACAGCGCGACGGAAGTTTCTCCCCAGTTAACCTTACTCAGAGCGGATC
>SLSP01000395.1 GCA_007130345.1 Thermoflexales bacterium | reverse complement strand
GCAAAAGTCACCCTGTTTGGGACACGGATGAACACAGATTTCACGGATAAAACCCAAAAAAATCCGTGTTTTTCCGTGTAAATCCGTGTCCTTGCTTGAAATCAACCGGGGGCATCTTCTTGTCACAGGGTTAGTTTTGCGCTACTGCCATTAAAGATTAGGAGAAAGATGCGCACAGACCTACACATCCATACCACAGCCTCCGACGGGCGCTGGACGCCCGAACGCCTCATCGCGGGCGTGCTCGCCGAAGGCATCGAACTTTTCGCCGTGACCGATCACGACACGGTGGACAACGTCTTGTCCACCGAGGCCCTGGCCCGCGAGGCCGGACTGGCCTTTCTGCGCGGCGTGGAAATCTCCACCACCGCCACTGAGCACGGCAACGGGCTGTTTCACATCCTGGGCTACGGGATCGATCCCACGCATCCTGAGCTGCTCCCCCGGCTGGACGAGAACCGCCTCAAGCTCGAAGGCACCGATGACGACGACATCCGTCAACTCATCAAGATGGGCTATCCCATCGACTGGGAGGAGTACGAAGCCTATACCTACGACCGCGAGCGGGGGGGCTTCAAGTCCCTCAACTTTATGCTCGATAAGGGCTTGTGCGCGGACGTGCGCGCCTTCTTCAACGACATCCGCGCCAAGTTGAACCACCGCTGGCCCACCTTCCTCACGCCCGCCGAAGCGGTGGCCCTGATCCGCGCGGCCGGCGGCGTTCCCGTGCTGGCCCATCCGGGGATGAGCCTCGAACACACCGGCGGCGTCCACGCGGAGACGCTCGCGCCGTTCCTGGAAGCGGGCATCGCCGGGATCGAGTGCTACTCACAGTATCACGACGCGGAGACTACCGCCGCCTGCATCGCCTTCTGCCGCCAGCACGGCATCCTCATCACCGGCGGCTCCGACTATCACGGCGGCTTCGTCAATCGCAAGCTGGGCCATCCCGTAGTGGATAGCAGCGAGTTGGTCTTGGGACAACTACTGGAATTGAGCAGGGTGCATCTTGAAACCGGTGGGGGGTGACAAAGGGCAATACTGAGTCCCCTGAAAAAAGTCCAAAAATCCGATTTTTCCACACGCGACCTACTACCTATATGAAATTCGCACGCGAAAAATCTACATATAGTATCAAGGTTCTAAAAAATCGGATTTTTTAGGGTGCTTTCAGTAGCGTCATAACCAGAACTTGAATACTTTTGGAGGATTGAGCTATGCAAATCAAGCGCTTTGTGATAAGTCTATGTGTTATTGTGGGATTGTTGCACGGACTATCCCCCGCTATCAGCGCGCCGACAGCGCCGCTTCAAGAGCGACTTCCACCGGTGAGAGCTAACAATATCGAGCTTGTAGGGCAGTTGGGCGGTGCGTCTTACGCTGTCGCTTGGCACGAAGACAAAGCGTTGCTCTACGCGACCTTCGGCCCCCGGCTGATAGTCTTTGACACGAGCGACGCGGAGGATCCCCAAGTGATTGGACAGACATCGGTGCTTCCCGATATAACGAGAGATGTCGCCCTGGCAGGGGATTACGCCTATGTCGCTGCCGGTAATAGCGGCCTGATCGTGGTGGACATCTCCGAATCAACACGGCCCGTTGTCGTGGGGTTCTACCAGACCGAGGCGTTTGTCAGCGCGGTGGATGTGGCCGGCGATTACGTGTATCTGGCGGTGGCTGATGGCAGTATGCGCGTGGTCAATATCGCTACACCGAGTGAACCTTCTCTAGCCGGGCGGTATAACGCGGGTGCCGTTGGACATAGCGTGGCCGTCGTCGGGGATCACGTTTACTTCGGCGTGGGCAACGCGCTGCATATTGTGAATGTCTCACAATCCACATCACCAGCATGGGTGCGGGAATTAAATTTCGACTACCCCATCCGGGGAATAACTTTTGCTGATGGGCGCGCTTACATCGCCAATGACCGGGATGGCCTGCGGATTCTCGATATTACCGATGTGACCGATCCGCAAGAGATTGGCTCTTACGATGTTGACCGAGGGTTTCGAGGATTTGCGCACGATGTGGCAGTTTCCGGGGACTATGCTTATATCGCCAGTGAGAGACGCGGCGTGCGTGTGGTCAATGTGTCGGATCCCGAATCGCCAACAGAAGTAAGTAGTTATGGGGATTATGACCCCGATGATCTCGTTTCAGATTACGATTATACTTACGGCGTAACTGTCGCCGGGACGCGCTTGTACGTGGCCGCCCGCTACGTCGGCGTGCGCGTCGTCGATGTGCGTACTCCCGCAGATCCCATCGAGCTAGGCTCCTACACCCGTATCGGCAACAGTCAGGGCGTCGCGGTGTCGGGATACCAGGCTTACGTGGCCGATGGCGATTTCGGCATCCACGCGGTGAGCTTGCGCACTCCCTCCGCGCCGCTCTGGTTGAACCGACTCCGTACCGGGGGATACGTCCATAACGTCGTTGCCCGCGCGCCCTATGTTTATGTAGCTGATGGTCTGCGCGGTATGACCGTGTTGGACGCTACATCGCCCGCCGCGCTGAAGCGCGTGGCGGGCTTTAACACACCGGGACGTGCCTATGACCTCGCCCTACACGAACAACATGTCTATATTGCCGATGGTGGGGCCTTTGGTAGCACTGGTGAAGAAAGGGCCAGCGGCTTGATCGTGCTCGATATCAGCACCCCCATATCCCCTACCGAGATTGGTTACACGTTCACTTTGGGGACGGCCAGGGGGATCGTTGTGAACAATGACCGCGCTTATATTGCTGATGGCAGCCGGGGTGTGGTCATTATGGACATTTCGGACCCCGCTTGGCCGCAAAATATCGGGTTCTTTACAAGGCCAGGGCTGACTGCGCGAGATATCGCCGCTTGGGGCGACTACGCCTACTTCACGGATAAGAACACGTTGCACATCATCGATCTATCTAACCCGGCTTCCCCCAGATATGTTGGCGACTACGCCACGCCCGGAGGCACGGAAAGCGTCAGCATTGTTGGGAATTACGCCGTTGTGGCCGATGGCTCGCGGGGTGTGCGCGTGCTTGATCTCTCTGAGGATCCCGAAAATCCCACCGAGGTTGCGTATTACGACACGCCCGGCGATGTCCGCCGCGCTACGATGGTGGGTCGCTACATCTACGTGGCCGATGGGCAGGGCGGCTTGATGATCTTGTGGCTCAGGCTTGAAGGCACCGCCACCATCTCCACTCCCGGCGGCACCTTCACGATGCCCGACGGCACGATCTACACCTTCCCGGCGAACAGTTTCTCCGATACCGTCCTTCTCCAACATTCGCCGCGTGAGCCTGGCAGTGTGCCCGCGCCCCCCCACGATCTGGGCGGCATCGACCACTTTTTCGAGGTGACGGCTGTGTACAGTGATACGGGACAACCGGCCCACCTGAAATCGGGGACGATTTACACGATCACGATACCTTATCTCAAAGAAGAATTAAACGTCGTGGACGAATCATCCCTGGCCCTTTACCGGTGGGACGACGAGACATGGACGACGGCGGACCTCACCGGCACGGTCAATATGGACGCCCGCGCGCTCACCGTCACGGCGGATCGCCTGGCCCTCTTCGGCGTGCTAGGGCGAACTCACCGGGTTTACCTGCCCATCGTCGTGCGGCGCTACTGACGGGAGACGCTGATGAAGATACTGGTAACGGGCGCGAGTGGTTTCTTGGGCGGCGCGCTGACCCAGGCCCTGCTCCGTGATGGGGAGGATGTGCGGGTATTGGCGCGCGCGTCGAGCCGTCTGACGCACCTGGAAGGGCTGCCGGTGGAAATCGTCACCGGCACGCTGGCTGATAAGGAGAGCCTGCGCCCGGCGGTGGCGGGTGTCCACACCCTCTACCACTGCGCCGGTCTCTCGGCTGATTGGGGGGCGTGGGACGCCTTCTATCAGGCCAACGTGGCGGGCACGCGCGCCTTGCTGGATGTGGCCGAGGCGGCGGGCGTGCAGCGCTTTCTGCACGTCAGCACCTCCGACGTGTACGGCTATCCGCCGGAAGCCTGCGATGAGACCCATCCCATCACCGATGTGGGGCTGCCCTACAATCGCAGCAAGGGGCTGGGCGAGCAGGCGGTGTGGGATTGGCACGCGCGGACGGGGCTTCCGGTGACGGTGGTGCGGCCGGCGTCCATCTACGGGCCGCGTAGCAAAGACTTCGTGGCCGAGATTGCCGCCTTGCTCTACCGGCGGCAGATGGTGCTGCTGGATGGGGGTCGCGTCCACGCCGGGCTGCTGTACATCGACAACGCCGTCGCCGCGATGCGGGCGGCAGCCACCTCGCCACGCACTGTAGGCCAGGCGTACAACCTGCGAGACCCTATCGACATCACCTGGCGGGACTATATCGCGGCCCTGGCAGCGGGATTGCAGCGGCCCTTCCCCTGGATTCGGCTGCCCGGTGGGGTGGCGTTGGCCCTGGCGCGGGGGATGGAAACGCTCCATCGTCGCTTGCGCCTGCCGGGTCGCCCGTTGCTGACGCGCCACGCCGTCTACATTATGATTCGCAGCCAGGGCTACGCCATCGACAAGGCGCAGCGGGACTTCGGCCTGACCGCGCCAGTCTCCTTTGAGGAGGGCATGGCCCGAACGCTGGCCTGGCTGGACACCGAAGAAGGCCGCAGGATGGCCCCTCGATGACGCGCGCAGTCCCGGACTTCGCGGCGGCCCGCGCCTCACACAAAACGGGCAGGCAACGCAATCTCGCGCTGCCTACCCGTCTTCTGTTGCAAGAAGAGGTTATATCGCTGACGCCTCCGGCCCTTTCAGCGGCAACGTGAAGGTGAAGCAACTCCCCACATCCCCAGGGCCGGACTCCACCCAGATGCGGCCCCCGTGAGCCTCCACGGCCAGCTTGCAGAAGGATAACCCCAGGCCGAAGCCCTGCCGCTTGACGGAATCCCCCTCGACCTGCGCGAAGCGCGCGAAGATGCGCTCGCGGTCTTCCGGGGGGACGCCCGGCCCGGTGTCCGTCACGCTCACGCGCAGGTGCGCGCCGGATGGGTGCTCCTCCACCCCGGCATCCAGCGTGAGGCAGCCCCCGCCGCTGATATGCTTGATGGCGTTATCCACCAGATTGGACACCACGCGCTCGATTTTGTCGAGATCGGCGGTGATGGGTGGCAGAGTGTCCGGCACCCGATTGTCCAACGTGATGTCGGACGATTGCAGCAACGTCTGGAACTGCGGGAGCAGGTTCCCGATCATCCGATGGGGATAGACGGTGCCGAGGTGGAGTTGCGCTTCCCCACTTTCCAGCCGCGAGGCATCTAACAGGGAATTGACCATCCGCAGCATCCGGTTGCAGGCCACCGTCGCCATATCCAACAACGCCCGATTATCGGCAACCACCGCTTCGGGCAGGGTCAAGTCCAACATTTGCAGCACGCCATAGATAACGCCCAGAGGATTGCGGAGATCGTGAACGATCAG
>SLSP01000232.1 GCA_007130345.1 Thermoflexales bacterium | reverse complement strand
GTTATAATACGCGGAGAGATGGGAGGATACCCAATGCACCAGGTCACATCACTTTGCCCAGAAGCCGCCCCAGAGCGCGTCATCGCGCGCCTGCACGCCGCGCTCCAGCGCCCCTTGCCCGGACGCGCCGCACAACAGGCGATGTCGCCTTCGCCGCGCGCCTTGCAGCCGGAACCGGGCATCACGCCCCGGCCGGCGGCGGTGCTGGCCCCGTTCTACGTGGGGCCGGGGGGACTCTCGTTGCTCTTCACGCTCCGCCCGCAGACGCTGACCCATCACGCCGGACAGGTGAGCTTTCCAGGGGGACGCCAGGATCCAGGGGACGAAAATCACGCGGCGACCGCGCTGCGCGAAACCGAGGAGGAATTGGGAATTTCCGCGCAATGTGTGGAGGTGCTCGGACGCCTGACGCCGCTCTACATCCCGCCGAGCCAGACCCAGGTGTACCCCATCGTGGGCTGGATTCCCCGGCTCCCCGCGCTGCGCCCTAACGCGCAAGAGGTCGCCAAAGTCCTCGAAGTACCCGCGAGCCGGTTACTGGCCCCGGAAACCCGCGCCACCTGCCACTGGGACTATGCCGGGACGCAACAGAGCGCGCCCTGCTATCGCGTCTATGACCTGAGCATCTGGGGCGCGACCGCCATGATCGTAAGCGAACTGCTGACAATCCTGGCCCCTCTCGTCCCCGCCGCCGGGGAATGACGCGGCTCACACAGGCCGAGCGATCAGGTCGTATTCCAGCGCGTCGATGATCTCAACAGAGATGATGCGGTGCGGCTCCAATTCCTCGTGGATGAGGACAAACCCGTCAATCTCCGGCGCGTCGCGGTAGGAGCGGGCCACGGTCACGCCCTCGCCCACGCCTTCCAGCAGCACGTCGAGGCGCTGCCCCACAAAAGAGAGATTCTTCCGCAATGAAATAGCCTGTTGCGCGGCCATCACCGCGTGGTAGCGCTCCTGCTTGACCTCCGGCGGCACGTCGTCACCCAACGCCGCTGCCGCCGTCCCCACCTCTTGAGAATAAGTGAAGACGCCCACGCGGTCGAAGCGCATCGCCTCGACAAAATCCAGCAGCGCCATAAACTCCGCCTCGGTCTCGCCGGGATACCCCACGATAAAGGCCGTGCGCAGGGCAATCCCAGGCATCCGCTCGCGCAACGTCGCCACAGTGCGGCGCACAGCGTCCATATCGGGGGGGCGACGCATCCGCCGTAAGACATCAGGGTGCGCGTGCTGCAAGGGGATATCGATATAGGGGAGGATTGGGGCGTGCTCAACCATCACGTCCATCAAGCGCGGAGTGATGAAGCCGGGAAAAGCGTAGAGGATGCGCAGCCAGGGCACATCGGGAATTTCAGCCACCATCCGCTCCAGGAGCGCGGCCAAGCCGTCCGCCATCCCCAGATCGTAGCCATAGAAGGTGGCATCCTGGGCGATGAGGTTGATTTCCAGCGCGCCGAGTTCCTGTAAGGCGCGGGCATCCTCCAGAATAGCCTCCGGGGCGCGGCTGATGCTCGCGCCCTTGATGTTGGGGATGGCGCAGAAAGCACAGTGGCGGCTGCACCCATCGGCAATCTTGAGGAACGCGCTGCGCCCAGAAAGCACGTATCCCGGCGCGGGGGCGTCCTCCGGCAGCGCCATCGGCCCGGCGTCGATGAGGGCCAGCACGTCATCTTCGCGTCGGGCCATCAGCCGCTGCGCCAGTTCCACGATGCCCGACCAGGAGCGCGTGCCGATGAGGGCATCGAGTTCGGGCACCGCATCGAGGAGAAATTCCGGGTCACGCTGCGCCCAACATCCGGCGGCCACCAGCCGCTGGTCGGGACGCAGGCTCGCGGCCAAAGCCTGGAGCGTCTCCAGCGACTCCTCGCGGGCCAGTTCGATGAAGCCGCAGGTGTTGACGATGACCAACTGCGCCTCGGCGGGGTTGAGCGTGGGTTCGTAGCCGGCCCGCTGCAACAGGACCGCCATGCCGCTGGAATCCACCGTGTTCTTGGGACATCCCAACGAGGCGATATAAAAGCGAAAGGGGCGCAGAGCGCCCCGTGTATGATGTGAACGGTGTTTCGTCATGGCCCCTCCGTGGCGACCTCGCCTTCCGGCGACCATATCCGGCGCACGGCTTGCCCCTGATCCCCCAACGCGCCCCAATCCGTGCCGTTGACGTAAAGCTGGAAAGCGCCGCCATTGCCGGTTGCCACAATGACCTTCGAGTGCGAAGTTACCTCTAGTGTCTGCCCCGGTTCGGCGATGTCCTGAAAAATGATGCGTTCATCGGTAGCCATGCTGACCCAAACGTGTTCTTCAGAAACCAGGCGCACGTCAACCGTGCCATCTGCCGAGGCCAGGAAGACCGGCTCATCCGCCAGGGGCGTGGCGTCCGCGTCCCGCGCGTTAGATAAGGATGACGACTCCTCATGCACAGGGGCCGTGATCACGGGGGTGTCGTTAGAAACGCCAAACTGGAGCCACAAGAAGGTACCCACAAACACTGCCACCAGCAACACAAAAAGGATCACCATCACCGTCATCAACTGCTCAACGGGGAAGCCGCTCGCGGCGGAGGCGGCCTCTTCCGCTTCGGACGGCGGCGGCGCGAAGACAGAGGGGCGGTCAACTATGTGTTGACGCGCCACCTCCACTTTTTTGGCCCGCGCGCGCGGCTGCGCGGGCCGGCCCTGGATCTCCGAATCGTATCGTTCCAAAGCCTCGTCCACAGGCAACCCTAAAAAGCGCGCGTAGTTGCGCAAAAACCCCCGAGCTTGAATCTCGCCGGGGAGGGCAGCGTAGTCGGCCATTTCAAGCGCCTGGAGATAGCGCCGGCGAATCTTCAGCTCGCGTTCGACATCTTCTAACACAAGCTGCCGCGATTCGCGGGTGCGGCGCAACCAGACGCCCAAACCGTCGTTCATTCCTCCTCCGCTTCCACCACCACTTGCACCTGGCCTTGCACGCCTCCGTCCAGCTTCAAAGCTACTGAGTGAATGCCTAACTCGCGGATTGGGCGATCCAACACGACGGCGCGCTTGTCAATCTCCGTACCGACGGCTTGCTCAATAGCCTCGGCCACGTCGGCAGAAGTAATCGAGCCGTAAAGGCGCCCCTTATCGCCCGCTTTGACCGTGAAATTCAACGGCTGGCTGGCAATACGTTCCGCGAGTTGCTGAGACTGGAACTGGATACGCTGCAAGCGCGCCTGTTGCGACCGCGCGTGCTCCTGAGCTACCTTGACCTGCCCCGGCGTCGCCACGACAGCAATCCCCTGGGGAATCAAGTAATTACGCGCATATCCAGCCGCCACATCATGAACCTCGTGAGCCTGACCCAAATTTTCCACATCCTTCTTCAAATAAACTTTCATCATCTTCCTCCTGCTAAAACTTCAAAGAAGCCCCGCCGCGAACGGCGGGGCTTCTTTGAGAGAACTTTCACGCTTTCGCCCGGCCTTCAAAAAGCCGTAAATCGAACCCCGCGACGCACAACGTCGCCACCAAGTCAAGCACCGCCCCCCTCAAAGATACCCTAATTCACTGAAAAAGCAATCACCCTCCGCCAATGTTTCACGTGGAAAAAGTCCAAAAATCAGATTTTTTCACACGCGACCTACTACCTATATGAACCTGGCACGCGAAAAATCTATCTGTAGTATCAGGTTTCTAAAAATCTGATTTTTTAGGGATCCTTCAGTAGCCGCAATGTTTCACGTGAAACATTGCGGCTATAGGCAATCGCCAAGCCTCCATTCCCGGAGGCGGCTAAACGGCGTATCACCGTCGGATTGCCAATCTGACCTCCGGCCCATATACCCAACATTGTCAGGGATTTACCCCCACAGGCGGGCCTGTAATGCCAATAGCGTGCGGGAGACCTTCTGCATAGGCGAGGGCTTTTCTACCATTTGGATACCGGCTTGATAGGCGGCCAGCCCCTCTTGCCGCTGCCCCGCTTTGAAGAGCGACATGCCCAGAGCCATCATAGTTTCGCCCTGAAGCTGGTAGTCCTTGACCTCTTCAAAAAGCGATACGGCCACTCGCCAGGCATCGATGGCCTCATCGCGTCGGTTGAGCGCGGAGTACACGCTGGCGATGTTGCCCAACGCCTGCGCGTGACGCGACGTGTCTTCCAGGCGCACAAAGATGCGCTGGGCCTCTTCCAGCGATTCGAGGGCTTCGTCCCATCGACTCTGCTTGCGGCGGATCAGCCCGATGTTGTTGAGCATCTCGCCCGCTTCGATCTCGCGCCCTTCTTCGGCGAAGTGCTCCAGCGCTTCGCTAAACCGCCGAGCCGCCTCATCATATAGACCTTCGTTAAACAGTCTTAGCCCTTCATTTTGCAACTCTTCCGCAGTAGGTGCTGTCATCGCTCCTCCTTAAAGATAACTAGACTCCCCTGAAAAAAGTCTAAAAATCCGATTTTTTAGACACTTGATCCTACAGATAGATTTTCCGCGTGAGAAGTTCATATAGATAGTAGATCGCGTGTGGAAAAATCGGGTTTTTGGACTCTTTCAAGAGCGTCTCAATAGGTGATTTCCAACAAGCCTTCAGCAATCGCCCGCAATGTCCCGGCCGGCATCCGCGAGAGCTTGAGCGCGATCTCCAGATAGCTGCGGTTGATAGGCCGCAGGACAAATTCGCGCAGCTCTGGCGGCATCTCCTTCATTCGCTGAAATTGTTGTTGCAATTGATGCCATTGACCGACTTCGCTGTCTTTATCCATGAAGAAGTCAAGTGGTAAGTTCAACGCGCGCCCGATCAATTCCAACTCGGCCACCGGGATGGGACGCTTGCCATACTCGTAGTCTGCAATGACTTCAGGAGCACATTCCAGCATATCCGCCATATCCTGCTGCGAGCGGTTAGCTTCCAGCCGCGCCTGGCGCAAGCGCGCGCCCACAATCCGGTAACGCAACGGAATAAAGGCCGCCGGGTTGGGCATCTCTGTAGGGCGGGTGGCTTCGGTGAGGGATTCAGTAGAGCGAAATGCCGTAATGGGCACTTTGAGAAACCGTGCCAGGAATTCCAGTTGCGGTAATGAGATGGCCTCCAGGCCCCGTTCGTAACGGGTGTAAACCTCTTCTGAGATACCGAGGGCCGTGGCGCACTCGCGTTGCGTGACGCGCGCCCGTGCCCGCGCATTCTGAATCAAAATGCCGAGGATGCGGTTGCGTAATTCGACGACTTCTTGATTGGGCATTGTCACTCCTTGAATCTACGGGATGATCCAGAACCGTGTGTGATTGCCACGCGGATATACTGAAACTCAACTTGCGTTATTATAGCATACTCCCTAGAAGAGTGAAATCTCTGGACGCCACTTGACAGGAATCCAGAACGTGTTAGGATAATCGCGTTAACAGTTGAATAACCCTGAGACTCATCCAGAGAAGCGGAGGGACCGGCCCGTTGAAGCTTCGGCAACCAGGTAGGCGGCAG
>SLSP01000426.1 GCA_007130345.1 Thermoflexales bacterium | reverse complement strand
CGCTCCGATTCCGCCGTCGTTTCTTCCGGGAAGAGCCAGTCATCCAGCGATTCTCCGGCCAACATGCGGCGGAACAGCGCCTCGGAGACGAAGCTCACGCGCTGGATATCCTTGCGCCGCTTTTTCAACGTCTTTGGCTTCAGCCAGCGGTTCAGAGGCACGGGCAGCGGGAAGAAGGCCACGTCGCCGGCGTAGGGGAAGAGCGAACTGAGCAGGAAGGGCGGCGCGTGGTCAAGAAACGGCGCGGCGAACGCGGCGGGATCATGGCCGAGACGCCGGAACACGGCCGTCAGCGCGGCAAAAAGCGTGCCCGCCGACGCCTGAACGCTGTGTTCCTCCAGGTTCAGGCCCCGATCGCCCACATGCACGCCGCCGGTGAACGTCAGCCGGTACACGTTCAGGTCAACCATAGCGGCCTCCTTTCACGTCAGTGCTAACGTTTTGCGGATAGCGGTCAATATCTGGGGCGTATCCTCGGCCAGATCGGCCAGCGTGGGATAGGTGGACTTGCCAACCGCGTGCGGCGCGTCGAGGGTGCGCTTGCGCGCCGTGACCTGGATCTGCTCCAGGCGCACCTTCCCGGAGCCGCGCGAACCTTGCCCGCCCAGGTAATCGTCTTCCAGCAATTGCAGCCCTTCGATCAGGGTGGCGAGATTCGCCACATCGCGCGACGGATCGCCCGCGTCGCCGCTGTAGATGCTGTAGACCAGCTCCGCCGGGCCGAAGATACTGCCCGCCGGCACGCGCTCCATCTGGCGGGGATTGGCCCGCGAGGTCACGCGGTCAATGGCAACCTCGGTTTTCACCTCGGTATAGGGCATGTCGGTGCGGGCTAGGTTCTCCAATCGCCGCGCGCTCTCTTTCTCCAGATGTACGTCGCGCACCACTACGCGCGTAGGCGTGGAGAAATTTTCTTCCCCCGGCACGCCGAAGATGAGGCAGATGGCGCAGGCCGCGTAACTCGCCGCGTCAGCGCAACTGTGGATGTGGGCCTGGCCGATGTTGCGGTTCTGCGGCAGCCCCGCGTACTTCTCCAGGAGACTGCGCAGCTTGCCCTTGAGCGAGGAGCCGGGGATGTACGGTTGGTTGGTCAGCACATCGCGGATCACGGTCTTATCCACCCCGCCGATCTCGATCCCGGCATCCGAACCGCCGATGTGCAGGCCGGTGGCCGCCCGCAGATTGAACGTCACAAACACCCGTCCTTCCAGTTTGATCGTTTTCGTCATGATGTGTCTCCTCGTCTAAGTGCCGCCATAGGCTTTGTGATAGGCCAAAATTGCCTCGAAGAAATCCACGAAGCGTTGGAAATTGTCATCCTGCGTATTCGCGCCGCCAGGTGCCTGACCTTCGGGGCGCGGTGGGGCGGCAGTCACCAAATCCACCGCCGGATCAAGCACCTCCACCAGAGCTTGCACGCCGCGTCCGCGTTCCTTGCGCTTCCGATAGGCCATCTTGGGCTTGAGCAGGTACAGCCGCCGGAGCGCCTGTTCCCGATGCCCCGCGATGCTCCATTCCCCCTGAATCTGGCGCACCTCGCCAAACAGCGCGCGAATTTGACTTGTGCTCAAGCCTTGACTCTTGAGCGATTTGCCTAGCGCATCGGCGCGCTTGACCAACACTGCCGTCCCGTTGGGGTCGGTGATGATCGCGCGCAAGTCTGCCTCACTCAATACACCGTAGTTACTCATAGTTCGCCTCCTGTAGCTGTAGTTTCCAGACTTCCGAAGTCTTACAAGAAGTTTACCTAACTTAAGGGCCTTACGGAGACTTCGGAAGTCTGTGCTATCCCATATTACGATGTTACGTTTTTTCACCGGGTCAACAGATCCACCCAGCGCGCCGCCAGGCCAATCCAGTGAATGCCTTTGAAGTCGTCCGCGTGTAACCGGTCTGCCAGTTCGGCTATGGCCCGCTCTGTTGCGGCCCGCTCTTTACCGGCCATCCGTTTGAGCGTGTAGTAGCCCTGCCACATCCACGGCCCCCACACGCCTTGCGCCTCTCCTTGCCGGTTGACATCCTCGCCCTCCTGCCGCCGCGCTTCCAACGCGGTCTCGTAGGCCAGTTGCAAGCGGATCAGCCGCCGCAGCAGCGCGGAGGGCGCGCCCAGGCCGCCTTCCTCCTCCGGCGTGACCAGCCGTTCGAGATGCCGGTGCAGCCCATACACCGTATCCAGCCATTCGTCGCCGTCCTCCGCCAGCCCAAATTTGGCCCAGGGCACAGTCTGCCCCAGGAACGTCACCGCGTCTTTGCCGGGATGCGCTTTGGCGGCGTGTTCGGCGGTGCCGGCGTCCGCCGCTGCCTGGTAGAGCGGATATTTGCCGCCCACCAGGGCGATCCCCCCGCTGGCGTGGAGGGCGGGATGGCCCCCGGTGAAGCGGGTCAGGTCGATGCGGATGTGCCGCGCCAGTTCTATCACCGCGTCCCACGCGCCGACGAAGAAGAGGTCATCCCCGCCAGAGTAGATGGAATACAACACGTCGCCGCGCGTGGCCGAGGCGCGGGCGTTGATCTGCGCGGCCAGTTCCCCCACCCAGCCCTCAAAGAACAGGCCGATGGCGAAACTCAGTGCCGTCACCCGCGAGAGGGTCGTCGCCGCACCGAAGCCTTTGCTGAAGAGCTGGCCCAGGTCATCCACGTCCATGCGCAGCACGCCCAGGCGCGGGATGCCGGCCGCTTGCACTTCCAGCACCGAGAAGGGCTTGACTGTGTCGGGATAAAGCGATTCGGACAGCTTCTCCTGCACGGCGGCAATGTCCCGGCGCGTCAGCGTCGGCGTGACGTTGACCAGCAAGCGCCGGCCGATCACGGTGCGCGGGCCAGGCGCGAGGTCGCGGGCGAGGTCGCCCGCTGCCGCGTCGTTGAGCGCGAGGACGATCTGCGCGCCGGAGGGGGCGGCGGGCAGCTCTTGCAAGCGCGGGATCACGCCGGCCTTCAGGCCCAACGCGCCGAGCGCGGCTTGCCAACCGCCGGGGGGCTGCGCCAGGGGATTGTCCGGCAGGTCTGGGGTGGGGATCTCTTCCAGCCAGAGATACTCCGCGTTGCGCAACGCCTTGCCAAGCGTCTCGAAATCGCGGCAGGGGCGGCATTTGCGCGCGCCGGATTCCGCATCCGCGTGGATGTCGGGATGCTCGCGCCCACACACACTGCACTCGCCGGCCTCATCGCCGCCGCTGCCTTGCGGCGCGAACACCTGGGGCAGGTCAGCCCCTAGCTCCGCAAATCGCCGCTGCTTGGCCTGCTGTTGTTGGCGATGAAGCGCGTCCCACCGCTTCGCGATCCGCCCGGCGAAGAAATCCCGCGCCTGAAGCGGCACACCTTCCAGCGCCAGATAGAGTTCCCCGCGATGGTGGGCCAGCAATGCCCGGCTGATCTGGCGCTGGATTTCGCGGAGGCGCGGCGCATCCCCCGGCCGGACCAGCAGGTAGAAGTTGCCCCCGCCGTGATACAGCAGGTTGGTGATCGGCAGCGCCAATTCGCGCAACACGTAGCGGGCCGCCGCCTCGGTGAGCAGTTGTAAATAGAAAGAGCGTCCCCGCAACGCGCTGGTCGCCCCCCGCGCGGTGATGGTGTAGATGAAGCGCTGCACGCCAGAGAGATCGCCGCCGACGAGCAAGGCCACCGGCTCTCCGCCCGACTCTGGAGCGGCGTGCAGTGCGGTCAGCCGCTCGTCCGATTGCTCGGTCAGGCACGCGGCCAGCGCCGCCGTCGTCCGCCCGTGATCGTACAGGCTCACATCGGGCAGATGGGCATAGGCGGACGGCACGCACCAGGCGTAGCGTTGCGCAAGCAGCAACAAGTTCTCCAGGTACACGGAGGACGCGCGCGCCTCAGGATGGGCCTGATCCAGCGCCGCGACATCCCGCTGGAAAGCCTCCCACAGCGCGGCGTAGGCGGGCTGGAGAGCCGTTGCCTGAAGGGGGGCCTGGGGGAAGCTCACCTCTGCGGAGAGCGCGAGCGGCTGCACGGGCCAGCAAGGGGCTTCTTCCGCTGTGGGCAGTCTCTGCCCGCGCAACGTCAACTGGGAGAAGATGGTTTGCAACTGGTGGAGGGGCGGGGTCTGCGCCGGGGCGCGCGCGCCGGCGGCTAACCGGTCGGCCAGGCACACGGCCGGCGGCGCAACGTGGGGCGCGGCTTTTGCGCCGGCGTACTGTGCGAATGTCGCTAACGTGAACTGCAAACCCGCCAGCGCCGCCTCAGCCGCGCGAGTGTACTTCTGGTCATTCATAAGCTGGCCTCCTCGTAAAATGGCAAAGGGTAGATGGCGAAAATTAAAACCTTGGTGTCTCTGCGTCGGGGGAAGTGCTGTGGTTGGCGGTTTGGGACGCACCCAAAGGTATATACGCTTTAATCATAAAGTCAAGCTGGAGGCACTATGCAATAAATTAGGTTGGAAAATGTTCCGGGGAGGCTAAAGGACGCGCAAAAGCAAGGGGTGTATGGGGATGAGGACTGTTTTTCGAGGTGTCATAGCGTGCGCAGCAGCCCTGTCGCCGAGCGTGCTGGCCCATCGCTGAACCGATGTGCGCAAGCCCGCCGCAGCATCGGTCTTCGTTGCCACAAGCGATACGGCCCCCGCGCCGACAGCGCCAGCTACAGCGTGTATTCTGCGGTGGCACAACAGTGATAACCGCGCATCTCAATACCGTGTTCAGCGCGGTCTCGTCGATGTCGGCACGGTGCGGCACCGCGCCCCGTGATGATACCAGCGTAATCAGCCGCGCGTCCCTGTGAGCCACTGTTCGCCTCTGAAAATCTGTATCTGGCACGGATCACTCACTGTGAGAGCAACGGGATACCGGGTTAGCTTGGAGGCATCGTGGTTTACAAGGCAGTCTCCCAGGTAGAAGCCGATGATTTGCATTGGCCGTATGAGGCACGAACCGGCTTTTTCGTCGCGTGCTTCATACGCTCACTTGGTGGGCTATGCTTGCCGATGGGCCGTATGAGGCACGAACCGGGCTTTTCTTCGTGTGCTTCATACGCTCACTTGATAGACTATGCCTGCCGATAGGCCGTATGAGGCACGAACCGGCCTTTTCGTCGCGTGCTTCATACACCCACTTGGTGGACTGCGCCTGCCGAGGGCCGTATGAGGCACGAACCGAGCTTTTCGTTGCGTGCTTCATACGCTCACTTGGTGGGCTATGCCTTCCGAGGGCCGTATGAGGCACGAACCGGCTTTTTCGTCTCGCGCTTCATACACCCACTTGGCGGACTATGCCTGCAAATAGGCTGTATGCGGCACGAACCGGGCTTTTCGTCGCGTGCTTCATACGCCCGACCTCAATCTGCCTCCGCCAGCCCCGTGTGGGCGACGATGCAACTCTCCGAGCAGACGCCGCGCACAATGGCCCATCTTCACACCAGAACGCGCAAGGCCGCCGTAACATCGCGTCCCGTGATGTCACCACGGTAATCCATCGCATATCATTG
>SLSP01000375.1 GCA_007130345.1 Thermoflexales bacterium | reverse complement strand
TGCCCTTATCGGACGCTCGATTTTCATTCGTTATCTGGAAGATCGAGAGATATTGGTGGGAGCATATTTCGCTGATAAAGCCATCAGTCAAAGTGGTGCCTATCACTGTTATACAGATGTATTACAAAGCAAAGCAGATACCTACTACCTGTTTCGTAAGTTGAGAGAAGACTTCAATGGTGATTTATTCCCCCTGGTCGATGAAGAAGAGCAATCCATAACGGAAAATGATTTGAAAATCCTGCGCGGTTTCCTACTCGGTCAGAGCATGGGAGAACAGCAGGCTTTATTTTTTTGGGCTTATAAGTTTGATATCATCCCGATAGAACTTATCAGCAATATCTATGAAGAATTCTACCACGAGCACAGTTCAGAAGAGGATGAAGGTACGCATTACACGCCTACTTCCTTAGTGGATTTCGTGCTCACAGAATGTCTAACCGCTGAAAAACTGGATGCTGGTGCGCGCGTTCTGGACCCCGCCTGTGGATCGGGTATTTTCCTGGTGGAGGCTTTCAAACGCATCGTCTATCACGCTTGCTACCGCAGAAATGTTCCACGGCTATCATCTGTAGAATTGGCAGAATTATTAACAGAACGAATTGTTGGAATTGATATCAACAGCGCCGCGATACAAATCGCTGCATTTAGCCTTTATCTAGCTTTTCTGGATTTCCGCGATCCACCAGATATCCGCAAACACAAGCGTCTTCCCAAACTCATCTACGATCCTGCACAATCTGACAGCGGCAAGAGTTTGTTTGCGGCGGTTAATGCATTTCAACTTACTCAAGCTGAATATGCAGAAATACAAACACGTGTCGAACAAAATGCCCGCTATGCTGGTCGCGCCGCTGACGAGCGAGTGTTGGAACATGCTTTGTTGCCCCTGGATAATGCTTCATTTGATGTCATTGTGGGTAATCCGCCTTGGGGAAGCGCCAGCGGGCCCGAAGGGCAATTAGCCATACAATGGTGTGAAGCATTCCGCTATCCAGTTGGAGATAAGGAACTATCACAAGCATTCATTTGGCGTACACGGCATCTGTTGAAACCCGGTGGAGAGATTGGCTTGTTGGTCTTGGCTACCGGGGCGCTTTTTAATGATAGTAGTACTGAATTCCGCAATCGGTGGTTGACAAAAAATCGAATTCGGGCGGTCTATAATTTTGCTCATGTGCGACACGTGTTCTTTCGCAAACAGCGTAAAAGTGCGATAGCACCCTTTGCGGTTGTTTGCTTTACACCCGCTGAACGGGAAGAGGCTCTACACAATACAATTGTTTATCTCTCCATCAAGCAAACCAGCTTTATGGAAAAATTACAATCTATCGTTATTGACAAATCAGATATGCATAAATCCCTACAACACAATTTTCTTAAAAATCAATGGCTGTGGAAAACGTATATGTGGGGAGGACAAGGAGATATTGAACTGATTGGGGAGTTGAAAAGTTGCTATTCTCCTTTGTCAACAGTAGCAGACCATCATGGCCGGGGATATCAAGATGGTGGTGGAAAAAGAAGGCACCATACAGACGAATTTAAGGTCGAATATGAGTTGCCTATCCAGAACTTCTCGAATAATGAGAGCCTTGATAGACTACTAGAACCCATAAGGCCACGAAAAATCCACGCGCTTGGTCAACCTATAATCTTCAGTGGTCCTCGACTACTCATCAAACGTGGGGTATCTAGCCAGATTCGAACGCGGCTGGCCGAACAACCTTTCGCTTTCAGAAATTCCATTATAGGTATACGAATTGACTCCTTGAGTTTGGCTAACAGAAGAATTTTGTTAGGAATATTGAAATCCTCTCTAGCTAGATATTATCACTTTCTAACTTCTACAGCTTGGAGCCTCTGGCACGATGACATTCGCGTAGGAGAACATTTAAGTTTGCCGGTTCATTTTCCCGAGAATGATGAGTTAGAACAAAGAATTTTAAAAGCTGCTGAACGCGAAATTTGCCAAGATAGCTCTCTCCCACTATTCGATGAAAATTCATCAAATCTTCAATCTGCTCAAAGAGACCTTGACGAAGCCATCTTCGACCTCTACGATCTATCCGAAGAACAACGTGACCTGATACGTGATTTATGCCAAATTACGATTCCTTTTTTCTACAAGGGCCAAAACTCCATTGCGACCGCGCCTCCTTCTGTAGCGGAACTAGAGGCATACCAAGACGCATTTCTGGAAATATGGCAGGAAAGATTGCGCACAAGAGACAAAGGCCTGGAAACTACGATTTATGCGCCTGTTGGCAGTGTGCTCTATGGTATGGTATTTGAACTCAAAGCCTTATCTAGTGTAATCTCAAATGCGCCAGTGATAGATGATGCAGCCTGGCAACAATGGTTCAATCGCTTGAGCCATTCTTTGAGCTCGGAACATAGCGCCGGTATATACATTAACAAAGTTGTCAAAGAGTTGAATGACAGTGATAATTCGTTGTTGATTATCAAACACGCAGAACGACGTTTATGGACAAAATCTCAGGCCCGGCAAGATGCCAGGGAATTCCTGACCGAAGTTTTCCGATTGGAATGGCAAAACGCTCAGGAGACGGGACTATGACGTGGGCTGCGTTGAAACTATGGGCAAAAGATGAAGAATTACGGCTACAAAATTGTATTGTGACGGCACTACGCAAGTTAATAGAAAGTGGCTGCGTAGATATCAATGACGATGAACTTGTAATCTCTGGCAAACTGCGTCCCCACCTTTACAAAACAAAAAAAGAGATGCGTTTGGTCTGGCAAATCATGCCGGAAACCTCTGTTTTTGCCGGTGAAGACACACCTAAGCCAATTGGACATCCCGATTTTTGTTTTGCCGCTAATACTCCCGTTTATGAACAGTACGAGTATCACGTAGAATGTAAACTTGTGCGGGTCAAACGCCAAGGAAAAAGTCACGATTATTGCAAATATTATGTGACCAGTGGTATACAAAGGTTTCAGGATGGCATCTATGCTCAATCAGAACCACCAATGGGTGCTATCATCGGGTATGTTCAGGAAGGTGACATCCTTTTGTTGCTACAGGCAATAAACGATGAAGTCGAAACGCAACGCTTAAGAGAAATAATCCTGAACAATAGCGTTCAGGAAAAAGATGTAACCTTTCTGCACCAACTTCTAAACCGCAGCTTTGTTAAATTGAAATTGTTGCACCTGTGGGCTGATCTTCGTTAAGTGTGCAAGAAAATGCACAACTACACCCTCACCCCCACCATCGCCCGCGACCTCATGACCATCGAGGCCGCGCGGCAAGCGGTCACAATGACCACGCTCCCCTTGCCGGTAGCCGAGCGGCTGCGCCAGCAGGCCCGCGTGCGCTCGACGCACTACTCCACGCGCATCGAGGGCAACCGCCTCACGCTGGATGAGGCCGCGCAGGTGGTCTTCGAGGGCCGCCGCATCCCCGGCCGCGAGCGCGATGTCCGCGAGGTGCGCAACTATTACCGCGCCTTACAGCAGATCGAGACCTGGGCCGAGCAACAGACGCCCATCACCGCAGACCTGCTCCGCCGCCTACACGCGCTGATTTTCACCGGGCCGCGCGCCCGCCCCACGCCCTACCGCGATGGGCAAAACGTCATCCGTGATGCTGCTTCTGGCGGCATTGTCTACCTGCCCCCGGAGGCCGCCGATGTCCCCGCGCTGATGGATGAGTTGATCGCCTGGATTCAGCACCCTATCCCTCCCGACTTGCCCGCGCCGCTGCTGGCGGGCCTGGCGCATTACCAGTTCGTCACCATCCACCCGTTCTACGACGGCAATGGTCGCACCGCCCGCGCCCTGGCGACGCTCATCCTCTACCAGTCCGGCTATGACCTGGGCCGCTTCTACAGCCTGGAAGAGGTCTACGTCCGCGATCTGGCCGCTTACTATGCCGCCCTGCAAACGCACCCGCATCACAACTACTACGAGGGCCGCGCCGAGGCCGATGTCACCGGCTGGCTGGCCTACTTCCTGCGCAGCATGGCCCACGAATTCCAGCGCGTCGCCGCTGAAGTGCGCGCTCACGCCGAGACGCCGTTGCCGATGGAACCACCGGAACTCCAACGCCTGGATCGCCGCGCCCGCATCGTCCTGGGCCTGTTCGCGCAGCACGAGACGCTGACCACCGCGCAGATGGCGCGAGCGTTGGGCCTCGCGCCGCGCACGGTGCGCGATCTCGTCGTCGGCTGGCTGGATGAAGGCTGGCTGGAAATCGCCGATCCCTCCCGCCGGGCGCGACAGTACCGGTTATCGGCGGATTATCGGCGGATTATTGGCGGTTTATCGGCGGACGCGCCGTAAAGCAGCGTTCCTTACATCCACCAGCCCCCGCTGTGATAGCGGGGGCTGGTTTCATATCAGGTGCGACGCACTTCTCAAGTGCGTTGCACCTCCTCCCCGCTGTACTCCACCGTGACCACGTCCGCGTAGTTCATCTGGACGCGCCAGTCGCGCAGGGGGAGGCCCACCTCGAAGGGATACTCCGGGTGCTCGTAGCGCGTGACCGGCGTGATGGCTGTGAATTGCGGCGCGGGGCCGTGCTCGGCGACGTAGCGCTCCTCAAAACTCCAGCAGTCAGGCCGCCACTGGTGGGCCAGGTAGGTGAAGCGCGGATCGGCGCGGTTGTTCCACACGAGGACGAGTTCCTCGGCAAAGGTGTGGCGGATGCGGTGGATGCCGGCCTGGTGCGCCACTTCGAGGAGGGCGCGGGCTTGCGTGTCGCTCAGGGCGGCGCGGAACCGCCCCAGGAACGCCGGATCGGCCAGGAAATCGCTCAGGTGCGCGGCGAGGGCTTGTTTGGCGAGGGTCTCCATACGGAAGGCGTGGAGCATGGCCCGGCACTTCTCGGCCGCGCGGTCGCGCCGGGAGCGCAGGCCCGCTTCGCCGACCGCCAGCGTGACCTCCACCGCCGCCGTCAACGGCGCGGAGAAGGCCGCCAGGCGCAGGGTCTCGGTCGCGGCGTCGTAGATCGCTTCGACGGGACGGGCTTCGCCATCCACGCGCACGTCCACGCGGCCCGGCTGCGCGATGCCGTGCAGGTGCAGGCGGTAGACGCGCTCCGCCGGGAGGTGGCCGGTCGCGCCCTTCGCAGGGGCGATGCTGACGGTCATCTGCTCCGCGCTCCACCGCTGCGCGAACGCGACGCGGCTAGATGCGCCCCGCAGGTAGGCGAGCGATTCGCCGTCGTCCTCGTAGAGCGTGAAATCGCCATCGGCCCCGGCGAAGACGTGGACGTCGAGCGCGGCGGGGTTGCCCACGCCGCCCCAGCCCACGCGCGGCCCCAGTGGGACAATGGCCCCGGCCGGCGCGAAGACGGGCAGCGCGTCCAGGTCGCCGTAGAGGGCGTACCACTTTCCCCCGTCAAAATGCTCGCCGGTGAAGAAGTGCGTCCACTCGCCCTCCGGCAGCCAGACAACTTGGCGGCTGAGTTGCGTGCTTTCAGCGGCGGGGGCGACGAAGGGCGCGA
>SLSP01000050.1 GCA_007130345.1 Thermoflexales bacterium | reverse complement strand
TTCAGTCACAGCTTCAGGTGGCTTGCAGCCACGGGACTTTCAGCAGGCTTCAGCCTGTACCGTCACTTTCAGTGACTTGGTGTTAGAACCTACCGGCTTTCAGCCGGTAGTCGTTTAGTGAAATACTCACAAGTCACTCAACGATTCAACATTGCGAGCCCCCCGCAACCGTGAAATCCCGCTCAATACCCCAGGCTGCATCGCCAAGTAACGCTGGCCTTTTCTTTCAAGTCTGTAAGTATAAGCTCTTCCTCACAAACTATAGTCTGCTTCCCGACCATGTCAATCGCCTAAAAAAGCAGCCCCCCGCAAATCCTTGCGGGGGGCTGTCTCGTCTGCCGGACGCGCTCAGGCCGGGCGCGTGAAGGTCATCTCGCCGGTGGCGGGGTCGCGGGTGAAGGTGCCGCCGGTGGCGAGGGCCACGCTCTGATACCCGCCGTCGTACACGCCGATGCGCTTGTTCTTGACGATGCAATCGCAATATAGCGTCAGCAAGTCTTCGTCGTGGGTCAGCAGGTCAATGGCCTGGAGCGTCTGGGGGATGGTGCGCACTTCGACGGTGCCGTCACCCAACTCGGCCCCGCGAATCGCGCCCCACATCTCGTGGCCGCCCACGCGCTTGTTGAAGATTTTGGGCACGGGGTAGAAGGCCAGTTCGCTCGGCTTGGTGATCATCACGTCGATGACGCGCATCAGGTAGTTGGAGGCGTAGACGGCGTGGAAGGTGTTGTCGAACAGGAAGATGTGCAGCCCGCGCGCCGCGCCCGCGCGGATTTCGTCGGCGTAGGCGCGGGTCTCGTCCCAGGTGAAGTGCGTGTGGAGCAGGTCTTTGTACGGAGCCAGCTCCGCTTCCAGCCACGTCCAGTTGTCGGCGTGATCGCCCAGGTTGACGAAGAGCGTCACCTTGTCCTGCTGCACCAGCGGGATGCAGTGCTCGATGATGGCCTTGAACAGCTCGCGTTGCGCGCCCGCGCCCCCCATCGTCACCAGGAAGCGGCGCGGTTCGCCCGCGCGCATTCGCCGGAGCCGCGCCGCGCAATCGCCCTCGATGTTCTCGACAAGCTCGTGGTCGATGTGGTGGCCGGTGTAGTAGAGAGCGTCCGGCGGCAGCGGCTCCATCACCTTGCCGGAGGCGTCGAAGCCGCGCAGCACGCGGAATCCGTAGTAGCCGGAGGGCGATTGGACGGCGTGCTTCGCGCCCTCGGTCAACTGGAACGCCATCGGCCAGTTGTCGAACATCATATCCACCACGTTGGTCATCCCGCCCGCCACCGCGCCCATGCAATTCCACATGTGCGAGGTGAGCGTGGGCATCTCCGGGGGCAGCGTGGCGTACAGGTTGCGGAACAGTTCGCTCATCTTGTAGTCTTTCACGTTGGTCTTGAGGAAACGCCAGGGCCACCCCACAATCCACGCGTTGAGGAACAGCCAGAGGCCGGGCAGCGTCCGCTCGCCGGTCGTGACCGATTCCCAGACGTATTTGTTGAACAGTTCGCTGCGCTGCGAGAGGCGCGACCACCGGCTGTACCAGGTGTTGCACCAGTTGATCACGTCGGTGGTGATGCCGGGGATGGCGAGCAAGTCCAGCCAGAGCGGGGTGTAGCCGAGCGCGCGCGTGCAGGACGCGCCCGCCATCGCAATGCGATAGTGCCCGAAGCCCATCCGAATGGTGCTGCAAATGACGTGCTGGCCGTCGTTCTGCACGGGCGCGCCGTCGCCGTCGCGCAGGATGTCCTTCAGGCCGAACACATCGCCCAGGTAGGGGTTATCGTGAACGCTCAACGTGTAGGTCTCGTGGGGATCATAGCCGAACTTCTTGGCGAGCATCGCCTGCCAGCGGTCGGTCTTCTTCGACTGCGTGGCGGTGATGGGATTGCCGTAGAGGGTATATCGTCCGTTTTCTTTCTTCATAGGGTATTAGCTCCGTCGGGAAGTTACTTCGTCGCGCCCAGGGTCAGGCCCTCGATGAAGTAGCGTTGTAGGAAGATGAAGAGAATCACGGTGGGCACGGTGGCGATGAGCGCGCCGGCCACGATGACCGTCCAGTCCATCACGTATTGCCCTTGCAAGGTCGCCAGGCCCGCCGTCACCGGCTTGAGGTTGTCATCCTGCAAGAGGACGATAGCCCAGAGATAATCGTTGAAAATCCACGTGAATTCCAGCGTGGCGAGCGCGGCCAGCGCGGGAACCGTCAGCGGCATCATAATCTGCCACCAGATACGGAACTCGCTGCACCCATCGATGCGGGCCGCCTCCAGGATTTCGTTGGGCACAGTGCGCATATAGTTGCGCAGCAAGAAGGTGCAGAAGCCCAACTGGAACGCCGTGTGGAACAGGATGATGCCCAAATGGGTATTATACAGGCCGAGCGCGTCCGTCAGGCGGAAGACGGGCATCATCAACACCTGGAAGGGCAGCATCATCCCGCCCACGTAGAGGAAGAGGATGAAGCGGTTGCCCTTGAAGCGGAAGCGGGCCAGCGCGTAGGCCGAGAGCGATGAGAGGAAGAGCGTCCCCACCAGCGCGGGGATGGTGATGATGAAGCTGTTGGGGATGTAGCGCTTGAGGTTGCCGCGATCCCAGGCCACCCGGAAGTTTTCCAGCGTGATCTCGTTGGGCAGCGCCCAGAAGCCGCGCCGCATAATGTCCTCGTTGGTGCGGACGGCGGTCATTAACGCGCTGAAAAAGGGCACCAGCCACATCAGCATCAGGATAACTAGCACGATAAAGCCGAGAACGCGCCACGGCGACCGGAAGAATTGTTTGGTTGACATATCGCCTCCTAATACTCCAGCTCGTCCTGTAGAATGTGCCACAGGTAGATGAAGATGAAGACCAGGCTGATGAGGAAGAGCACCACGGCGATGGCCGAACTGTAGCCCATCCGATAGTTGTTGAACGCCTGGATGTACATGTAGTTCGCCAGCACGCTGGAGGAGTTGTACGGGCCACCGCGTGTCATCACCGAGACCAGGTCGAAGGCGCGCAGCGAGTCGATGATGCTGATGACCACCACGATCACCGTGACCGGGCCGAGCAGCGGGAAGATGACGTGGCGGAAGGTCTGCCAACCGTTGGCGCCATCCACCTTCGTCGCGTCGATCAGGCCGGGGTCGATGCCCTGCAAGCCCGCCAGGTAGAGCACCATCACGTAGCCCACCTGGCGCCAGACGGCCACCGCGATGATGGCCCACATCACCAACTGGCTATCACTGAGCCAGCCGATAGTCAAGTTGGGATTGTTGGTGAGGAAGCGCAACACCTCGTTGATCAGGCCCCGCGCCGGGTGGTACATCCACGACCAGATCAGGCCGCAGACCACGAGCGAAAGCACCATCGGCGAGTAGAAACTGGCCTTGATGAACTTCGCGCCGGGGAGGGAGCGGTTGAGGGCCATCGCCAGCGCCAACCCCATCACCACCGGGATGGTGATGAAGCTGATCATCCAGCGCAGGTTGTTTCTCAGGGAGATGGCGAAGACCGGATCGCGGAAGAGGCGTTGATAATTGCGCAAGGGATTGGCGGAGTAGAAAACGGGCGGCGTCATGCCATCCCAGCGGGTCAAGCTCAGATAAAACGTGTATAACATCGGCCCGATGACCCAAATCAGATACAGGATCAGCGGGATCAGCAAGAAGAGATACGGGGTGAGGGTATTGCCCAGTTTGTACCACGAAAACTTTCCTCCACCAGGCAACGCTCGCGTCCTCTTCAATGCGCGCATTGATATATCTTTACCCATCATACCTCCACAAAATAAGCTATAATTTTTAGACCTGTCAGGTTTTAGAAACCTGACAGGTCTATGTGATTGGTGATAGCCTAGTCCTCGGCGAACAGATCCTCGCGGGCGAACTCTAACTGCGCGAGAATGGACTCGATGTTGCCGGGGTTGTCCCAGAACTCCATAAAGCCGTTCATTCCCACATCGGCCATTTCCTCAGTGGTATCGCGGTCGTAGAACTGCGCCACGAAGTCCGCGCCCTGGATCAACTCCAGCCCTTTGCGCTGCATATCCGTGAAGTTGGACATGTCCACGCCCAGGTGGGTGGGCAGGCGGCCCAGATTGTCGGCGAGATACTGCTGCGCTTCCACCGAACCGAGGAAGGCCAGGAACTTCTTGGCGTCCTCTGGATTGCGCGAATCGGCAGCGATGAAGAACCCGTCCGTGGGCGCGTCCTCGCCGATGGGGACATCGGGATCGATGATGGGGAAGCGGAAGAAGTCGATCAGATCCACCTCATCCTGGGGGTACACGTCACGGAGGAAGTCGCCCATCAGGTACATCGCGGCCTCGCCGTTGCTCATGAATTGCAGCGCTTCTGACCAGGTATAGGCGGCGGGGTGATCGATGAAGTACCCGTTCTCGATGAGGGGCGCCCAGTAGTCGGTGAAAACCCTGAGCACGCGGGGATCTTCGTAGCTTTCCTCGCCCATCATCAAGTTGATGTGGAACTCCGGCCCGTTGACGCGCATGTTGAGATAGTCAAACCAGGCGGCGGTCGTCCAGCGGTAGCGCGTCCCGATGGTGATGGGCGTAATCCCGTTGGCCTTGAGGGTCTCGCAGACCTCCAGGAACTCTTCCCAGGTCTCCGGCGGTTGCAGCCCGTGATCGTCGAAGATGTCGGTGCGGTAGTAGACGGCCCACCAGTACCAGCTTGTGGGCAAGAAGTACTGCTTGCCGTCCGTCGTGCTCATCGCCCGGAAGCCGGCGGGATAGTCCTCATTCCAGCCCTCGGCCTCCCACACATCGCTGATGTCCATAATCAAGCCGCGCTCGGTGAAGAAGCGCGCGCGGTTCCCGGCGAACCAGGTCATCACGTCCGGCGGCGTCGAAGCGGTCAGATACGCGCGGATGGCGTGCTTGAAATCCTCGTGCGCCACCGTGCTGTGTTGTATCCGAATCTCCGGGTGCATCTCCTGGAACATCGCCACCAGCGCCTCATCGGCCTCGCGCACGGAGGGATCGCTCATGTAGGAGTTGTAGATCAGCACGCGCCGGTCGGTCAAGCGTTCCACCTCGACTTCGACGGTGCGCTCCACCTCGACCTCGACGGTGCGTTCTACTTCCACCTCGACGGTGCGTTCCACGATGCGCTCGACGATTTCGGCTTCGCCGGCGCAACTGATCATCCCAAAGCTCAATAGCAGCACCAGCGCTATGAACATAAACCACGTCTTTTTCATCATCATCCTCCATTTGGTTGATTTAGGTAGTTTTGATATGGGATACTCTCGTCATATAGCCAGGGTCTCAGTACACCTCCTTCTCAGATGTTAAACAGACTCCCCTGAAAAAAAGCCCCTACAGGGCAAATCCTGTCGAAGCACGGACGATCAACTCCGTGGGCAACACCACCGCCGATATAGGCGGCGTCCGTTCCTGAATCAACTCGAAGAGCAAGCGCGCGGCCTGATGCCCCATTTCCAGCGAGGGCTGGCGCACTGTGGTGAGATCGGCGGATTCTGCCATCGGCAC
>SLSP01000165.1 GCA_007130345.1 Thermoflexales bacterium | reverse complement strand
TTACTCCATTTAGTTTGCCAAACACTGTTTCCCACAGCTTTTGTGCTTGTTTTCAAGGTCGTAGCATTCGAAAGTGTGGATCTCTAGGATTTCGCCGGATAAATCGAGGTTTTCCCCACTGAGCGTCAACCTGAGCGTAGTCGAAGGGGCTCTGTCCCCACCGTGGAGGTTCCTCGGCTACGCTCGGAATGACGCCTCGCCATCGTCCGGCGAAATCCCAAAGAGCCGAAAGTGTAAAGGAGTTTTTGCCCCCTACGAAGCCGAAATGAACCATGCCGATTTTTGACTTTTTTCAGGAGAGCCATCCTTAAAGCTCAAAGAGCGACCAAGAAAATGAGCACGCGCTCCATGGTTGGTTGTTAATTCAAGCTGTAGACAAAGTAAGCCCGCTATGAACTTCCGTGAAATCCACGCCAAGACTCTCCTGGCCCACGTCAAGCAGCCGGATACGTGGTTTGGTCTCCGCTACAATATGAACCTCTATCGTGGTTGCTCGCATCGCTGCATTTATTGCGACAGCCGCAGCGAGTGCTACCAGATCGAGGACTTCGACGGCGAAATCCTCGTCAAGGTCAACGCGCTGGAACTGCTGCGCGAGGAGTTGGCGCGCAAGCGCGTCAAGGGCGTGATCGGCCTGGGTTCGATGAACGATCCCTTGATGCCGCTCCCGCCACGCTATGACCTGACGCCGCGCATCCTGGACATCATCGCCGAGTTCGGTTTCCCCGTCCACATCATCACCAAAAGCGACCGCGTGCTGCGCGTCATCGACACACTGGCGGAGATCAGCCGCGTGTATGCCAGCGTCAGCTTCACCGTGACAACGGCGGATGACGCGCTGGCCGCCCAGGTCGAGCCGTTCGCGCCGCGCCCCTCGGCGCGCTTTGCCGCGATGCGCGCCCTGGCCGAGCGCGGCATCCAGACCGGCGTGACGCTGATGCCGGTGCTGCCCTTTATCGAGGATACGCCGGAGAACCTCGCGGCCATCGTCGCGCAGGCCGCCGCCAGCGGGGCGCGCTACGTGCTCCCCTCGATGGGGCTGACGCTGCGCGACCGCCAGCGCGCTCACTTCTACCGCGAACTCGACCGCCACTTCCCTGGCTTGCGGGCCAAGTACGAACGCATCTACGGCGCGCGTTACAGTTGCGAGAGTCCGCGTGCTGCCGAATTATATCGCCATCTCGACGCGCTCTGTCAGCGGCACGGCCTCGCCACGCGCCTGCCCCTGTATCCGCTGCAAGCGCCACGTCAGCCCACGTTATTTTGACGCGCGCCCGCTTAACGCGCGCCCGCTTAACTCCAAACGTTCTCGGTGACTATGCTCAAGGAGGCAACATGAACATCCAACGCATTGGCGTCCTTACCGGCGGGGGAGATTGCCCCGGCCTCAACGCTGTAATCCGTTCCGTGGTCAAAACCGCCATCAACGAATACCAATGGGAGGTCTTGGGTATCGAAGATGGCTTTGAAGGGCTGATTCAGCCGGGCAAGGTGCGCCCGATGACCCCGGCCAGCGTGCGCGGCATCCTGGCACGGGGCGGGACGATCCTGGGGACGACCAATCGCGCCGACCCCTTCCATTATGTGGTGGATGTGGACGGCGCGCAGAAGACGTTCGATGTCTCCGATGACGTCATCCGCCATGTGCAAGTGCTAGGCATCGACGCGCTGGTGGTCATCGGCGGGGATGGTTCGCTGCGCATCACCCACGAGCTGATTCAGAAGGGCCTGAAAGCGGTGGGCGTCCCCAAGACCATCGACAACGACCTGGAATGTACCAACATCACCTTTGGCTTCGATACGGCTGTGAACACGGCCACCGAGGCGCTGGACAAGTTGCACACCACAGCAGAGAGCCACCATCGGGCCATCATCCTGGAGGTGATGGGGCGGGACGCGGGTTGGATCGCGCTCAAGGCCGGCATCGCCGGCGACGCCGATGTCATTCTCGTCCCGGAGATCCCCTACAACGTCGCGGCGGTGCTGGAGAAGCTCCACAATCGCAACCGCAGCGGGGCCAAATACAGCATCATCATCGCGGCAGAGGGCGCGCGGCCCGAAAACGGGGAAACCGTCTATCAAGCGCACCACGAGGTCGGCGCGGCGCGGCGGATGGGCGGCGTGGGCGAGGTGCTGGCCGATCAGATTCGCGCGCGCAGCCCCATCGAGGTGCGGGTCACGGTATTGGGCCATCTCCAGCGGGGCGGGAAGCCCTCGTCCTTCGACCGCCTGCTGGCGACGCGGTACGGCGCGATGGCGGTGCATCTCATTAAGGAAGGCCAACTCGGCCACATGGTCGCGCTGTCCGATGAGCGCATCGTCGCCGTCCCCATCGCCGACGCCATCGCCCGCCAGAAGCTCGTCCCGCTGGATAGCGACATCATCCGCGCGGCGCTGGGCCTTGAAATCTGCCTGGGGCACCAGCGCGAGTTCGTGGAGCAACTCGCCGCGCACCGGGCCGAGCCACCAGCTTGAAAGCGCCGCCCGTCGATCACTTTGGGCTGCTGGCCCCGCTTTACGAGCGCGTGATCCGCCCGCCGGACGCGGGGCAGTTGCTGCGCTTGAGCGCGCCGCGTCCCGGCGACCGGCTGCTCGATGTGGGCGGGGGCACCGGGCGCGGGTCGCGCGCCTTTCGCGGCCACGCCGAGGTGCTGATCCTCGATCCATCGGCGGGGATGCTGCGCCAGGCCCGCCGCAAGGGCGGGCTGGGCGTCTGCCAGGGGAGCGCGGAACGGCTGCCCTTCGCCGATGGCGCGTTCGAGCGCGTGCTGGCGGTGGATAGTCTGCATCACTTCCGCGACCAGCAGCAGGCGGCCCGCGAGTTGTTGCGCGTCCTCGCTCCCGGCGGACGACTGGTCATCGAGGAACCGGACATCCGCCGCTTGGTGGTCAAGCTGGTAGCCCTCGGAGAAACGCTGACCCTGATGCGCAGTCGCTTCCTTCCCCCGGCGGCGATAACGCGCCTCTTCGCGGGGCCAGGGCGGCGTGTAACGCTGCACGAAGACGCCAGCACTAATGTGTGGGTCGTGGTGGAGAAGCTGGAAACCCCGCTTGCTTCTTCTGGTCTTGGTAGTAAACTTCTAACGTATGACTCTCCCGAAAAAGCCTCATGATTAACTACAGAGACACAGAGGACACTGAGAAAAACTCACAACTAATTCCACTGAAAGAACCTTAAAAATCCGATTTTTTAGAAACTCGCTACTACCGATATATTTTTCGCGTGCGGATTTCTTATGCTAAGTAGGTTGCGTGTGAAAAAATCGGATTTTTGGGCTTTTTTCATGGGACTCAAAACTTGATTGTGTGCTGACGATCTCGGTGTCCTCTGTGGGTTTGTGGTAACGTGGAGCGTTTCAAGAGAGCCACGCATTCACACATCCCACATAACCAGGAGGTTTGTAGTGACCGTGGAACAGGATTTGTCGTGGTACGCATTGGATATTGAGGCGACGTTTGCCGCGCTGGAATCTCGCCCCGAGGGGCTAGAGACCGACGAAGCCGCGCGGCGGCTGGAGATCTTCGGCCCTAACGAGATTGAGAGTGTACATAAAGTCAGCAAACTTGCGATATTATGGGCGCAGATCAAAAATCCGCTGGTCTTTGTGCTGTTTGCCGCTGCCGGTATCTCGCTGGTGGCCGGCAAGACGGCGGATGCCATCGTTATCGCGGTGGTGATCATCGTCAACTCGCTCATCGGCTTCTTCCAGGAGTACCGCGCCGAAGAAGCGCTGGAATCGCTTAAAGCGCAGGCCGCGCCGGAGGCCGAGGTCATCCGCGAGTGCTCCGAATCGCAGAGGTGCCTCGAAATACGCATCCCCACCGCGAGTCTGGTGCCCGGCGATGTCATCCGGCTGGACGCGGGCAGCAAGGTGCCCGCCGACGCGCGCCTTATCGAGGCGGCGAACCTGGAAGTGGACGAGGCGATGCTCACGGGCGAATCGCTTTCGGCGCGCAAGACCCTCGTCCCGCTGCACGGTGAAGACCTGCCCGTAGCCGACCGCACCAATCTGATCTATGGCGGCACCATCGTCACCAACGGGCGCGGGCGCGCTATCGTCTATGCCACCGGCAAGCAGACCGAGATGGGCAAGATCGCCACGCTGATCCAGGAGACGGAGAAGGCCGAGTCACCCTTGCAGAAACAGACCCTTGATTTAGGAAAGAAACTAGGGCTGTTGGCCGTCAGCGTCGCCGCGTTGACGCTGTTGTTGGGCCTGTTGGTGCGCTTGCCGCTCCACGATATGTTCATGTTCGCGTTAGCCTCGGCGGTTTCGTCCATCCCCGAAGGCTTGCCCGCCGTGATGAGCATTACGCTGGCGGTGGGCGTCAGCCGGATGGCTAAGGGGAACGCCATCATCCGCCGCCTGCCCGCTGTGGATACGCTAGGCGCGGCTACCGTCATCTGCACCGACAAGACCGGCACCCTCACCACGAACCAGATGACGGTACAGGAAATGATGACCGACTCGAAAATCGTCCGCTTGACCGGCGTGGGCTTCACGCCCGAAGGCCACTTCGAGCGCGACGGCAAGCCTTACGATCCCACCGGCACCCCCGATCTGCGGTTGGCGTTGCACATCGGCGCGTTGTGCAACGACGCGCGGCTGATCTCGCATCCGCAGGTCGATGGCCGGAACGCCTGGGAGATTCGCGGCGATCCCACCGAGGCGGCTCTCATCGTCGCCTCCGCGAAGGCCGGGTATTATAAGGAGCATCTGGAAGCGCACATGCGCCGCGTCGATGAACTGCCCTTCAACTCGAAGTCCAAATTTATGGCGACCTTCCACCAAAGCCACGAGGGGCAGATCTGGGTCTTCGTCAAGGGCGCGCCGGAGACGGTGCTGGAGCGATGCCCGCAGATCGTGCGGAACAGCCAGCCGCGCCCCTTGACCGACGCAGATCGCGCGATGATCGCCGACGTGAACCACGATATGGCGAGCCAAGCCCTGCGCGTGTTGGGCCTGGCCTATCGCGTCATCGAGGAGGAAGACCTGAGCGCGTTCAAAGAGGCCCTGGAACACGGGCACGGGGCCGATTTGATCTTCGTGGGGCTGACGGGGATGATGGATCCGCCGCGCCCGGAGGTGCCCGACGCGGTGGATCGCTGCCAGCAGGCGGGCATCCGCGTGATGATGGCGACCGGCGACCACAAGGTTACGGGGATGGCGATAGCGCGCCAGGTGGGGATTTTGCGTGGGGATGAGCGGGTGTTGGAAGGGTGGGAATTACAGGCGATGAGTGACGCCGAACTGGACACCGTGATCGAGCAGACGGCGGTCTTCGCCCGCGTCGCGCCGGAGCACAAGCACCGCATCGTCGAGTCGCTGCAACGCCTGGATCACGTCGTGGCGATGACGGGCGATGGCGTGAACGACGCGCCCGCGCTCCAGGCCGCGCAAATCGGCGTGGCGATGGGCATCAGCGGCACCGATGTCACCAAAGAGACGGCGGAGATGGTGCTGACCGACGACAACTTCACCAGCAT
>SLSP01000121.1 GCA_007130345.1 Thermoflexales bacterium | reverse complement strand
CTGCGACACCAACTGGTACTCGTCCATGTAGCGCAGACTGCGCGCCGCGTTGCGCGGCACATCCACGCGGTCGGGCCAGGTGGCGAAGGGCACGCCGAAGCCGGTATGCCCGGTGGTGAACGCCTTGCGGTTGAAGTCGCGGTCGGAGGCCATGTGCAAGCCGCTCAAATCCACCGAGCAGGCGACGATGCGCGTCTCCGCACATCCCGCCTGGAGCAGTCCCCGCGCCGTGCCGGTGAGATTCCCGCCGCCGGCGTGCGTAATCACGACTGCGTCGGGCGCTTTGCCGTAGCGCGCGCGCACCTGCTCGGCGATCTCGTAGCCCAGGCTCTCCACGCCGCGAATGCCGAAGGGCGTGTAGAGGCTGGCGTTGAAGAAGCCGGTCTCTTCGAGCGTGCGGAGCAGCATGTAGAACAACTCCGGCCCGACGGAGAGCTTGAGGACTTCCGCGCCGTAAGCCTCGCACTTGCGCCCCTTCTCCACGATCTCCGGCTGGCCCACGCCCCGGCTGTCGAAGACCTCCTGGACGATGATGGCCTTGAGGCCGCGCTGCGCCGCCTGCGAAGCCACCGCCGCGCCGTAGTTGCCGCTGGTCGCCGCGATCATCCCCGCGTAGCCCTTGAGCTTGGCCTGGTACGCGCTGATGGCGGCCCGCCGCGCCTTGAAGCTGCCGGAGGCGTTCGCCGCCTCGTCCTTGAGCAGGATCGTCGCGCCCTTGCCCGGCGCCGAGATGCGGCGCACGGCGGCGGTCAGGTTGCGCAACTCGAAGAGCGGCGTGTCGCCTACCTTCGTCTCCCGCTGGATACGGCGGATGTCGTCCAGCGTGTAGCCGGTCTCGGCCATCATGCGCTCGTAATCGAAGGCGATATTGCTCTGGATGTAGTCGTCGTAGTCAATGCCTAACGACTGTTTCATAATCTCATTGTTGCGCGCCATCACGGCGCTGTAGGACATATCGATCATAAAATCCTCCTGTAAACCTTGAAAGGTGAATCTACTGCGCCAGCGATTCCAAAAAGTCCACGAAAGGTTGGAAGCATTGAGGGCAGGCCGCAGCGATTGCAACGTAATCTGCCGCGCCCAGAATCAACGGTGCGTCAATGGTGTCTTTGTAACGCTCGCCGCACTTGGCAAAGAGCGCCTCCACTACGCGCTTGGGCGGCTGGTGGTGGTTCTGCTCTTCTACCGGTACGCTCCAGGTACATTCAAGGGTTGCCTTCTGTCCCAAACGCGACGCAAGTTGCTTCTCCGCTGCCAAAACTAAGGCTTCCAAGTCATATTTGAAGCAGAAAATATGGAAGCGTGCCGCCAAGCGCGTATCAGTGAGCTGCTTGAGACGGAACTGATGCTCAAACTCTGCCCGTAATCCACTTTGGAGTTCATCAAAAGTGCGATGCGCAAAAACCACATCAGGGGGATAAAGGTCAGGCAAGGCAATCACAATCGCTTGTGGATCATTTCGCAAGGTATTCAAAGCCTTGAGCGGCGTCTGATTCAACAGGCGTTTCTTGCCCTCTGTGGGAATGAAATCCACCGCCACGCCGCGCTCTATGAGACGTTGCAGCAGTCCGGCGAGCAGTTCCTCCATTGCCAGGCGGTCGCTCGGGCCTTCCACATACACGATGACTTTCTTCATGCCAGCGCCTCTAGCTCATCGTTGCGGTGCATGGCCTCCAGTTCTTCGCTGCCGAAATCTTCCAGATTGGCCCGTAGAATTGCCGAATCATGGGGCTTGAGATAGACGCTTTCTCCGGCTTCTCTTTTCATGACGGCAATGTGGCTCAAATCAAACTGCACCAGAAAGTACGAAGCGTGCGTCGCCAAGAGCAATTGCGTGCGCTGGCTGGCTTTCTCGAACAAGCCGGCCAGAATGGGCAACGTGCGTGGGTGAACGCCTTGATCGGGTTCATCAATGCAAATCAAGGTAGGCGGATTGGGCAACAGACATAACGTCGCCCAGGCCAAAAAGCGTAAGGCGCCATCCGAGAGATCCGCCAGGCTCAATTCTTCATCCACGCCCTGTTCTTGCCAAAAGGCAATAACCTCGCCCGGCCCGCCGCGCGCCTTGACGGTGAGATTTTTGAATCCCGGTACGGCTGAACGCAAGTGCGTCTTCAGTTCATCGAAGGCCAACGGATGCTCGGTCATCAAGTAGAAGAGGACTGCGCTGAGATTGCCGCCGTCCTCATGTAACATCGGCGTCTGCTCTGTAGGTACTGATTTGCGAACTTTAGCGTTGTTGATGTTAAAGGCGCTGTAAAAACGCCAGCCAGCAATGAACTCACGCAAGTTGTAAAGCGTAGACATTTGGGGATTGGTCATAATACCCAACACCAGTTGATTAGGCTTCAACAGGTTGATTTGCTGACTTAACCCGCCTGAGCCAGGGTCTTGAACCAGTCCCGCACGTTCCTGAATATCCATAAACAGATATGGATTTTCCGCACCTTCGGGCAGGGGGTGTACCGCAGACGCTCGCTCAAAAGCAATGTGCGTCCGCCCAACCGGGCCTAAGATTTCCCCCTGGTAATCCAAAGTGCTTTTGGGGAACAGCTCTACTTCCACACTCCACCAGAATTTATCCGGGCCGGGTCTATGGAAAATTTGCTGCCCAATCGAGCCAGCCACGATTTCCGGGGGGATCTCCTGGTAAACAGCATCACGCAGGAATTTCAGGAACTCAAAAAGACTGGATTTCCCGGAACTGTTCGCCCCAACAATAACTTCTAGCGGGGAAAACTGCGCCGTGAAAGCTGCAAAGGGGCGATACCCACGCAATTCGAGCGAACGCATATAGGGGAAGGTTGTCCCACGCTTTTGAACTGTGTCTTGAGTTGCCATGCTTTACTCCGATTCGCAATGATCAAATCTGCTTGTGGATAAGCGCTACCTCAGATTTTAATCATAAACTGCGCTAGGTAAGCTGCTTTTTTCTCTACTCATTGATGCCGATGGTGAGCAACTCCGGCACGGTCTCGCCGAAGCTGTGGCTGTAGCCGGGATTGACGACCCGCAGCGTTCCGCGCAACTCCCGCCCGATGAGGGTGCGGATGGTCGCGGTCTGGCCTAATTCCGCGTCTGCCGCCAAAAAGCCGGCAACGCGCAGCATGTACGGCGTCGCCTTCGTCTCCGGCGGCAACGTCGGCGCGCGATCTTCCGGCATCAAAAGCACTTGCTCGATTTCAACCCAGGTTCCGGTTGCGATTTTGGTCATAGTATCCTCTCTCTTTTCACAGGCTACGCCTTCCGGCTATACGCGCTCGCGCCCATCAATGCCGCCGGGACGGGCAGATCGATCATTCGCTTGAGGCCGGGGGTAGCAGCGACGACGCGCGAGATCATGTTCACGGTGATGCCCATCGTGGCGATGCCGCCGGCGATTTCTGGCTGGATTGCCATGTGGATTTCCGGCTTGCCGTAGATGTGGATGTAGTCGCCGGTCTCTTGCGCTTCCAGGTGGGGGTGAATCTGCTGCGGATGCACCAGCTTGATGACTTCCACATCCCCGCGATAGCCGATGCCGATGTGCGCGCACCCGGCCACCATCCCCGGCTCGACGACGACGTGTGGCGTCTCGCGGCGGACATTGCTGATGATCGGCTCGCGGCTCTGCTCAATGCGGTCTACGTCCAGGCCGAGCGCGTCGCTGATCATGTGGATGGATTCGGGGAAGCCGACGTGGCCCACGATGGAGCCATCCGCCACGCCCGCGCGGAAGGCTTCGGGCGTCGTCCCCACGCCCTGCGTGCGCATCACGGTCGGGCCGTAGGGGCTGAGGTCGTTCACGCGCGACGCCTCGATGCGCTCGACGGTGTGATTGCCGCCCGTCAGCACGACGATGAGCAGGTCGAGGACGAAGCCGGGGTTGACGCCCGTGCCGAGCAGCGCCACGCCGTGTTCCAGCGCCAGCGCGTGAAGTTCGTCGGCCAGGTCGGGACTCTGCGCCCAGGGATCGGCCATTTCCTCGGCGATGGAGATGCAGTCCACGCCAGCCTTGATAATCTGGGTCAGGTCGGCCATCTGTTCTTTGACCCACGAGGTCGTGGCGATAACGACAATATCCACCGCCTCCTTGTCCAGCACCGTTTCCGGCTTGTCGGTCACGGTCACGCCAAGCGACTTGCCGAGCTTCAGCACGTCGCCCAAATCCTGCCCCACATACTCCGGGCGCGCATCTACGGCGGCCACGATCTCCAGGCCGGATTTCTCCAGGATCAGCCGGGCCATCCCGCTGCCCATCGCGCCCAAACCCCATTGCAACACACGAATCGGTTTCATCTAACCATGCCTCCTCTAAAAATGGCACATAAGGCCCCTCAATGAGAGTCCTCGCCGGATTTTCAGGAGTATTCTAACATGAGGGGCCGGGGCTGTCGATAGCCAATCGGATGGAAAAAGGCGTTAGATTGCCCTTTCAGAGAGGCGTTTGGCATCTGCCACCATCCCATCTGGGGGACGGGGGCTTGGAACGTGTTGGTAAGACGGCGCTGTTACGTGCTTTTGATGTAACCAACCTGAAACCATCCTTTAACAGCGATTGGGCTATTCTATGTTAGCATTTAGATAAGTAAAAGCGACGTGAAACATTCCATAGATGAGAGAAGGTGAACAATGGCCCGAATCCTGGTAGTTGAAAATAGCCCCTTGATGCGCCCGGCTCTGTGCGATTTGCTGGCAATGGACGGGCATACCGTTGTCCCAGCCGTCCATATCCTGGAAGCCCGGTGCAAACTGGAAAAAACGGCCTTCGATGTGCTCGTGATCAACGTCATGCCGCCGGATATGTCCGGGCTTAACCTGGTGCAAAAATTGCGCGCCGAGGCAACCTACGATTCCCTATCTATCCTGGCGTACACCGCCACCGAAGACCTCCGCATGTGCCAGCGCGCGATAAATGCCGGAGCTGACCGCTTCTTGGAACGGCCTCTCACCGTGGCGAAGTTCAAATCCGCGGTGCGCCGCCTACTACCAGAGTCCACCTTGCCGCAGACACCGCCGGTTCTCCAGCCGGCCTACGCGGTTTCGTTTATGACGTGGTGGGAGCAAAAAAGATGATCAACGTTATTGATGTTCACCAAGAGCACGATGTCGTTGTAATGACGATGCAGGAGCGAATGGACATCCTCAATGCCCCTATGCTGATGCAGGAGATGAATCGATTGCTGCGAGAAGGAGGGCGCTACTTCATCGTGGATCTGTCGGATGTACGTTTTGTGGACGCGGACGGCGATTATCCCTTGTTGCACTTGCTCAGGCGCGCGCAAGAAGTCGATGGGTATGTCAGCCTGGTCTGTCCACCGGGCAACCCCATCCGCATCTTCTACGAGATGCTGCATCTGGACACGCTCTTTGACATTGTGGAAACTGTGGACGCGGCGCTGGTCAAATTCGAGATGGCTTTGGAGTAAGCGCTATACCGCAACAGTCGCCCTGTTTGGGACGCGGATGACTCTTATTGAAATCCCCAAGCACTTGACGACTTTCAGATTTTGTG
>SLSP01000002.1 GCA_007130345.1 Thermoflexales bacterium | reverse complement strand
GTGCGTAGTGCGTATTTCTAGTACAGCGCGGCGGAAGTCCCTCCTCAGTTAGCCTCGCTCAGAGGGGAGCGTTAGCTCCCCGACTATGCGGCGAACCGGGGAGCTAACGCTCCCCTTGGAGCAAATTCAACTGGGGAACCATTTATGCCGCGCTGTACTAGAATTTCTGCTGGCTTGGGCGAGATTTTTGCTCAGAGGGAAACCGGGGATTTCAGGGGGATTAAGGCATACAAAAAGCCCGCGTCGCAATCGACGCGGGCTTTTTTTTTGATGTGACCAGGAGCAGATTTGGGCACCTGTGATTTACGCTGCCAGGCGTGCAGCTTGAGGGGGAACGCGGCCTTGCGCACGCTGATGCGGCAAGGTCATCGTGCGCGGGGTGCTTTCATAGCCAGGCCGTCTATGACCGTTGGTATTCCGCTAAGGTGCCTGCCAACACACCGTCGCGAATAACGAAAGAGCGTTCACTATAATCCACGTTAGCCACGATCACACAAAACTCACGCGAGCGTGTAAAGGTAGCCAGCTTTGCCCAGAGATGTTTGTGGCAAGCAGCATCGCGGCAAGCTTCGTACCAGGGAGAAGCCAACTCCTCATAGGAAGCTGCGGGATCCGCCTCTAGGGCAGCGTTGAAACCAGCTTGCATAATTTCTGCCAGCGGGCGCGCCTCGGGCCAGGCAGTCTCAGCCCTATCGTCCTCGTGGGCGATAGCAAATTGAGCATGGAGCCAATCAGCTAACAACAACCCACACACCTCGTTTTGCAAGGGGTCGCGATCTTCTTCCAGGCGCAAGGAAAGATTGAGAATGCCATCCCAGGGGTGGATATCGAAGGCCAGACAATCTAAATTTTTGCTGTGCAGCCCTGGTGCATAACGGTCGAGAGCGGCCACTACCGCCGCCGCCAGTTTACGGGACCACACTATCCTATCTCTTTGTAGCATATCATCAGCTCCTTTTATGCTCAACTGGATCGTATAGGTGCGCCATAGAGCGACTGCCCTTCCAGGCTCGACCACATCAGCGCGTGGCTGTTGAAATGCGGGTAGTTCTCCTCATCCGTGACGATTTTGTACAGGCCGCGCTCGAAGTCAGCGGCGAGGCGGGCAAACCAGGCGCGCAGGCTAGGAGCGACGAGAAAGCGGCCTCCATCATCGTGCAGGAAGAGGATGATCTGCCCCACCGTCCCCTCCGGGCCGGGGTCGAGGTCTACGCAGAAGAAGTGGCCGCTGCCGCTGGTGACGATGGGGAGCCATTGCGGATTCCACCACAGGCCCTTGATGGCCGGGGTTTCAGCGTTGGTGTTGTCATCGAAGGAACCATCATCCACCAACGCGCGCATCCGCTGCGTTTCTTGGACAATGAACTTGAGTTCGAGCAATTGCCAGTCGCCGATGAAGCCGTCGGAGTTCCAGCGCTCGCCATCCGCGAGCAGGAGATACTCACGCAGGTCGGCGGGGAACGCGACGCCGAGCGTGGCTTCGGCGGCGGCGATGGCGGCTTCGGTCGCGCCGGGGTTGAAGACGATGTCGAGCGGGCAGGCGGCGGCCCACCGGGTTAGGATTTGCCATAGGTTTTGCATAATAGCTCCCTTATTTTAACGCGAAGGCGCAGAGACGCCAAGATGCGGAGAAGGTTTTTTCTTGGCTATCCCTGGCGATTTTGTGTGGCGTCCTTACGCTAAATCTTCATGGCTACTGTGCCGCACTCCCGCGCTGATTGCGCGCTTCCTCGGCGCTAATCTGCAACAGCGCCGTCCAGAATTTGTCTGTCACCCGCGCTTTTTCTGCAGGTGATGTGATTTCCCAGGTCATAACATCCAGTTGATATCGGGTGAAAAATTCCGACCTGTGCCATAGGGTTGCCACGTCACCCGCCTGGAAGCCCTAATTATACCCCCAAAACCCATTTGGATTACCGGATTTTGCCGGTTTTGGGGCATTTTTCGGCAAAATCTAGGCTATTGCACAGGCTGGCTTTTTTCTGCATCCCGATTCCGCAAATTCCGCGCTTCGATGTATACTTCTATACGCGACCACCCTCATAGGCAAAGCAGACCACATCACGCCGCCGGGGGCGCATCGTTTAACCAAAGGAGCGCGTTATGTACAAAACCGACATCCACAAATCTCAGATTGGCGGCATCGGTGACAACTGGCGCATCGAAGGCGGCAGCTTCATGGGTGAAATCAATGCTACCGATTTCGCCGGGCGCGATTTCTACAAGATCATTTTCCCCCCGCCAAGCGCGGCGGAAGGCGCGGAACCCGACCCAGTGTTCGAGTTCAATATCCCCTTCTTGCCCTATCTGGTGGGGCGGGAAGCCCAGGTACAGGCCGTGCAGCGCCGCGTGGCCCAGGTGCGCGAGGAGCGGCGCGGGTTCACGGTGTTCCTCACAGGGCTGCCGGGCAGCGGACGGCACGCGCTCGCCCGGCGGATACAGACGCAGCACCGGGATACCGGGTGGGCGCTGGCGACGCTGCGCTTCCCCCCGCCGGGGATGGCGCCAGAGGCGCGGCACCGCATCTTCTGGCAAGGCCCGGAGATGGCCGCGCGCGGCAAGCGACTGGCCGACCTCTTCCCCGGCGTGGCGGAGTATGTCCCCCACGCTCCCTGGCTGCATCTGATGGCGCAGTTGACCGCGGCGGCCGGCCTCGAACCGCAGCCGGGGCAGTGGCTCGATGAGCCGCGAGCGTTTTATGACGCCGCGCGGCACACGGCCCGCCGCCGACCGCTCTTGCTCACCATCGAGTATCTCGACCACGCCGACCCGTTTTGGATTGACCTGCTCTACCGGCTGATTGACGAAGTGCGCGACTATCCGGTGCTGCTGCTGATCACCCTGACCGCCCCCGCGCCCATCACACGCCTCACGTCCGACGACCACACCGAACCCACCCGGCTGGCCGAGACGGTAACGCGGGAAGTGGCCCGCTCGCAAGTACTGCACCTCGACGCCCTCACAGAGGCGGAGATCTGCGCGGACATCGCGCCGACCACGCCCCAGATCGGCGCGCGCCTCTTCGCGCTCTCCGATGGCGATCCCCTCATCGTCGCCGCGCTGTGGGAGACGTGGCGCGCGCAGGGCGCGGTGTATCAGGATGCCAGGGGCGACTGGCAAATTGACACCGGTGCGTTGAGCCGCTGGCTGGTCTTCGGCGAACTGCGCGATCACGCGGAACGGCTGCTCCAACAGGCGATGGCCGATGCTCCCGCAGCGGAAGACGCGCCGCTCCCGGAGTTCTCCCTCGCCCAGGTGCAGCAGATGCTCAACTGCGCGGCGGTGGAAGCGGCGGCGGATCCGGCCCGCGCGTTCACGGCGCAGGTCGTGGCGCAAGTGCTAAACCTCGACGCCGATGCCGTGATGGACTACTTCGACGACCACCTCCTGGCGGGCGAGTGGGGCGTGGAGGCCCCCGCCGACGATCTCGCGGCGGCCCGGCAGGCGATCCTGGCCGAGGCCGGCTTCACGCAACTGCCCCATCGCACGCTCTGTCACTACCGCTTCGCCCATCCCTACCTCTACCACGTCTGGGCCAAATACCCCGAACTGGCGGCCACGCGGCGCGCGTGGGCCGGCGACCTGGGCGATGTCCTGGAGCGGGCGTACCATCCCTACCAACACTACATCCCCCAGAAGCTCTACGACCTCTTTCTGGACGCCGGGCTGGAAGCGCGCGCCGCCCCGTACCGGCGGCAGCACACGCTCCCCGCCACAGCGCAACAACTCGTCGCCCAGGTGGACTTCCTGATGGCCCACACCCCCGACCACGACCGCTTCGGCACCTACCGCCTCTTCGACCGGGGGTTCGCGCTGTGCTATGCACTTGGAAAACACCCGCAGCACCATGCCCTGGGGCTAGAGGTGGCCCGCGAACTGCACCGCCGGGCCGCCCTGCCGGAGATTGACGACCAGTACTATCAAGCCGATGCCCGTTACTACGAGGCCCATTTCTTGTACCACGCGGCGGATTACGCGGGCGCGTATCCCCTGGCGCGGGAAGTTTTGCAGATGTATGAAACGCTCTACGGCCCGCGTCACACGAAGGTGGCGCGCGCCCTCAACCTTTTGGGGGGGCTGCTTCAGGCGATGGGCGATCTGGCCGGGGCGCGCCCGTACCTGGAGCGGGCGCTGGCAATCCGGGAGGCGGCGCTGGGGCCGGAGCACCCCCACACCGCCAACAGCCTCAACAATCTGGGGGGGCTGCTTCAGGCGATGGGCGACCTGGCCGGAGCGCGCCCGTACCACGAGCGGGCACTGGCGATCCGGGAGGCGGCGCTAGGGCCGGAGCATCCCGACACCGCCCAAAGCCTCAACAATCTGGGGGCGTTGTGTTACGCCGAAGGGGATCTACCAGAGGCCGCCCGCCTGATGCGCCGCGCCCTGGAAATCCGCGCAGCCAGGCTCGGCCCAGAGCATCCTCATACGCAAAGCTCGCGGCAATCGCTGGCCGTCATCGAGGCCCGGTTGCGCGAGGCCGATGCGGGGTGATGCTACGACTGCGCGGTCAAGGGCCTTACGGAAGGTGCCCGGTCAAGTTAGCCCCGCTCAGAGGGCGCGCTGCTGCTCGCGCCAACGCTTTCCTGCCGCCGCCAATACCAGTATCACCGCACACCCGGTCAAAACGGCCCCGATCTGCAACGACACGGGGCGGAAGTAGACTTCTACCCGCTGGCGGCCCGCCGACACACACACCCCGCGCAACGCGGTATTGACGCGCAACACCGGAACGCTGCGCCCCGCCACGCGCGCGCGCCAGCCGGGATACCAGACCTCGCCAAGCACCAGGAGCGCGTCCGTCGCGGTGTCCGCCTCTATTATAATCCGGTTGGGATTCCGCGCCACAATCTGCACCGTCCCTGGCTGCGCGGCTGGCTCCGGCGCGCACAACGCGGCTTCTTCGAGCAGCGCCGCGTGCCGGGGATCGAAGTCCGGCGCGTTGAACCGGGCCAGCGCGACTTCCGGCGCGGGTTCCACCTCCACAATGTGTACCAGCCACGCGCGGGGCAGCGCGTCCGGGCGTTCGTAAAGCCAGACGCCATCGTGCTCTCCGACCAACTCGCGACTCGGCATCTCGTGAAGCGCGGCCAGCCAGCGGACGCCGAGGGTATCGTAGGCGCGCGCCTCCGGCGCATCCACCGCCGCGATAAAGCGCCGATACCAGCCAATTTCCAGCGGATCGTAGCCAAAGGTGCTTTCAACCCCCAGGGACATCCCCAGGTTTTGGTCGAAGAGGCCCCATCCCCAGGGCAGCACGCGCCCCGGCTGCCCCTCTGTAAGCGCGTGTACCGCGTGCCACGCCGCGCTCTCGCTGAGCGGCATCGGACGCAGCAGCGGACGACCATAACCCCACAGGTCGGCCAGCACCAGCGCCACCGCCAACATCGAGGCCATCCGCCGCGAGAGTTGCCCCTGCCGCCAGGCCGCCAGCAGCAGCGCGCTCAAGCCGAGCCACAGGCCGAAAAGCGCCGCGTAGTTGGCCGTGTGCCACAGTCGCCCGACCTCCGG
>SLSP01000309.1 GCA_007130345.1 Thermoflexales bacterium | reverse complement strand
TCGCTATCCGGCAACATCCGCTCCATCGTGACCGAGTTATAGACGCCCACACCGAGCAAATACTCCCCCGGCGCGAGATCGGCGGGGATTGCCAGGTGGCGTACCTCGACGATGTACTCATCCGGCAGCCACCTCTGCGTGGGCGCGGTATCCAGGCAGGGGATCGCGTCGTGTTGCGCGCGCAAAGGCGTCTCGATGGCCTCCGGGCTGCCATCAAGCAGATGGACAAAGACCGTATAGGATGTCGGCGTCTGCTCCGGCGCGTGCCACGTCAGCGTCACGTCCAGCGTCTGCCCCGCCGGGATCTCGCGGGTGGCGGGGAGCAGTCCCCGCAGCACGATCTCGTGATACGTGACCGGCGGCTCCAGCGCGCCCAGAATCGGGGCCGGAGAGCCAGGGGGGATTACGAATTCGACGAAGTACGGCTCGTGTTCCCCAAAAATCGGATCGACGGTCGGGCGGAAATCGGGATATAACTCCCGCAAGTAGGTCTGAGAGCGGTGCTCATAGCCCTGGACGATCACGTAGCGCGTCGGCGGCGCGGCTTCTGTCGGATAGATAAAGCAGCGCTGCCCGTCAAACACGCGCGGATAGGTACTCCGCCGGTGCGCGCCATACGAGAGGATCGCCTCGAAGCGCTCCGGCATCGTGACCAGGAGCTTCTCATCCGCCGGGGATGCCTGGATGACTTCTGCCGCGCGCAGCTTGCCCACATCCATCACGTGGAAGAGCGGTTCCCAGTTAGCCCAGCGGACAAAGTAATCGTAGATGGTGGCCCCGGTGCTGAAAGCCAAGATGCCGGCCAGCAGCATCCCGGCGAGCGCGCGGCGCTGCGGGAGGCGTGTCATCTTCAGCCGCTCCCAGAGCCAGTGCCCGCCGATAGCGCACAGCACCGTCGAGGCCGGTATCGCTGTCAGATAGCGGTAGAACATGGGGGTGGGTGTGGAGAGGAAGCCGCCGGGCAGACAGCCAATGACCCAGGCCAGCCAAATACTGTAGGTGGGATTGCGGAGACGCGCCAGTGCGAGCAAGGTGCCGATCACCAGTAACGCGGCCATCGGCAAGGTGTACATCGCGCGTCCGGGCAAATTGTGCATCCCCGCGTCGCCGAGATAGACCCAGCCGGCCAGGGTACGTCCGATGTTGGGCAGGATGTCGGTCGGCGCGGCGGCAGCGACGAGCCGGCGGGTGAACCATTCGGGGTGCATCAGGAACGCGCGAGCCATCGGCAGGTAGACCAGCACCGCGCAGCCGCCCATCAGCAACAGCCCTTGCCAGCGCGCCCACCAGCGGACGCGCCGCGTCTTCGCGCCGAGCCATACCGCCATCACCAGCAGACACACTACGGGCAATACCCGCGCGCTGACACTGGTGTATTGCGCCGCGCCGGCGGCTAAACCCGCGACCGCAAAGTCGAGATAATGCCCGTTCTCCAGACCGTGCCAAAAACACCAGATTGTGACTACGAACAGCGGCGTAGCCAGCGCTGCTTGCCAACTCATCCGCGTGTAAAGTAGAAAGGTGTAGTTGACGCCCAGAATGGCCGTGCTCCCCAGGGCCAACCAATCCGCCGCGCGACCGAGCGGACGCAGCATATCTCGCGCGGCGAAGAAGAGCAAGAGGACGCTCACCATCCCGCTAATCGAACTGACCCACCGAGGCGCGAGATGCCCCGCGCCGAGTCGCAACGCCAACGCGGAGAGCCAGAAGACCACTGGCTCGCCGTGCTTTTCTGCATAATAGAGATGCAACTCGCCGTGATCTACCGCGCGGCGCGCTTGCTCCAACGTATACGCCTCATCGTACCACAGGCCCGGCGGAAACGCGGCGAAATCAATCCAGCGCAACCCGGCGGCAAGTACAATGACCGCGATCAGCAGCCCCCAGATGAGGGCTGGCGTCGCGGGTTGCTGAACTTCAGTCGATTGTAAAGTATCCATTGATTACACTCGTCCCATTGGATTAAGGCTTTTGTGATGCGTGGCGCAACACATTCGACACACGCCCAAGTCATTATACCTATCTCCCCTCGAAGTCAACGCGCAGCGCTTGACGAATCCCCCTCCCAGGCTAAACTGGGGCATCTGACCACACAGGAGGGCTTACAATGACCACTGATTATCTGGCAATCCGCCAAAGTCTGGCCGCCGACCCGCACCGCCCGCGCTACCACTTCCTGGCCCCATCCAACTGGTTGAACGACCCCAACGGCCTGATCCACTGGCAGGGGACGCATCACCTTTTCTATCAGCACAACCCGCTGGCGGCGGTCTGGGGCAAAATCCACTGGGGGCACGCCGCCAGCGCCGACCTCGTCCACTGGCGCGACCTGCCCATCGCGCTGACGCCCGGCCCGGAGGACTACGACGCCGACGGCTGCTGGAGCGGCTGCGCGGTGGATGACGGCGGCACCCCCACCCTCATCTACACCGGCTGGCGGGACAAGGCCGAGACCGTGTGCGTGGCAACCGGCAGTCCCGACCTGACCGTGTGGGAGAAAGACCCGCGCAATCCCGTCATCGCCGGGCCGCCGGAGGGCCTGAAGACCACGGGCTTCCGCGACCCCTACGTCTGGCGCGAGCATGACGAATGGCGGATGGTCATCGGCTCCGGATTCCTGGGGCAAGGGGGCGCGGCGCTGCTCTACCGCTCGCCCGATCTGCGCGCCTGGGAATACCTCGGCCCGCTGTTCGTCAGCGACACCTCGGCCTACGAGGATATGTGGGAGTGCCCGTGTCTGTTTCCGTTGGGCGATCAGCACGTCCTCGTCGTCTCCCTTTGCGGCGGACACGGCGTGCTGTACTTCGTGGGCGAGTACACGGGCGAGCGCTTCATCCCGGCGCGGCAGGGCGTGGTGGATGGCGGGGCGCAGTTCTTCGCACCGCAGGTCTGGCGCGACGCGGCGGGCCGCCACCTGATGATCGGCTGGCTGTGGGAAGGGCGCAGCGAGGCGCAGCAGCGGGCCGCCGGATGGGCCGGCGTGATGTCGCTCCCGCGCGTGCTATCGCTCACGGACGACGGCGCGTTGGCCGAGACCTTCGCGCCGGAGTTGGCGACTTTGCGCGGCGAGCATCAGCGGATTGTGGGGCTGGACATCGCGCCGGGGCTGGTGGCAAAGCTCCCGGTGACGGGCAGCCACCTGGAGTTCCTGGCCGAGTTCGCCGGGGGCGAGGCCGCCGCCTACGGCCTTCAGGTGCGCGGCGCGGCGGATGGCAGCGAGGCGACCCGGATCGGCTACGACGCGGCGGCGCAGGAACTCTTCATCGACGCGCGCCACGCCGAAGCCCCCGCTCGCCGGCACCGGCGGCCGTTCGCGCTGGCAGAGGGCGAACCGCTGCGCCTGCACGTCTTCATCGACGGCTCCGTCATCGAAGTGTGCGCCAACGCGCGCAGTTGCCTCAGCGCCCGCGTCTACCCGCGCGCCGATAGCGTCGGCGTCGGCGCGTTCGCGCAAGGCGGCCCGGCGCGCATGCCCACGCTCGATGTGTGGGAAGTGGCGGGGGTGTGGGATTAATGAACGAAGCTAAAATCCGACCAGTCCATCCAGGAGAAGTGCTGTTGGAAGATTTCCTGAAGCCCATGGGAATCAGTCAATATCAGTTGGCTAAAGGAATGAAAGTCTACCCGGGCAAAATCAATGAGATTGTCCACGGGAAAAGGGGCATCACAGCAGATACGGCTCTGCGCCTCGGGCGTTACCTGGGTACAACGGCTGAACTGTGGCTGAATCTACAAACCCTGTACGATTTGGAAACCGCTCGCGATGCCCTCGAAGAACAAGTGGCGCGAGAGGTCATCCCCCTGGTGCATGATGGCCTTAACACGGCACAGGCATCGGTTTAGCGCTGGATATGTAGAAAACAGCGGGGGCGTGGCGAAGGAGTTGTTCTTAAATGAGCACCCAATCCAGCATCGAATGGACAGAAGCTACCTGGAACCCCGTTACCGGCTGCACCAAAATCAGCGCGGGCTGCAAGCATTGCTACGCCGAGCGGATGGCGCTGCGTTTGCAGGCGATGGGGCAGCCCAATTACGTCAACGGCTTCCAGTTGACGCTGCACCCGCACATGCTCGACCGGCCCCTGGGCTGGAAGAAGCCGCAGATGGTCTTCGTCAACTCGATGAGCGATCTGTTTCACGAAGATGTCCCGGCGGCGTTTATCCAACAGGTCTTCGCCGTGATGCGGGAAGCGTCCTGGCACACGTTCCAGGTGTTGACCAAGCGCGCCGAGCGGTTGGCGCAACTGGACGCAGAACTCGACTGGCCGGGCAATGTGTGGATGGGCGTCACGGTGGAGCATTGGGACGTGGTAGATCGCATTGACTGGCTGCGCCAGACCCGCGCCGCCGTCAAATTCCTCTCGCTGGAGCCGCTGCTCGGCCCGCTACCCGATCTAAACCTCGCGGGCGTGGACTGGGTCATCGTCGGCGGGGAATCCGGCCCCGGAGCGCGGCCTATGGCGAAAGCCTGGGTTGAAGACCTGCGCGATCAATGTCTGGCGGCGCAAATTCCGTTTTTCTTCAAGCAATGGGGCGGAACGCGCAAGAAAAAGGCCGGGCGATTGCTTGAGGGGCGGTTGTGGAATCAGATGCCGTGTGCTGCTTTGTCGGGCGCTTGAGTAGCAGATTTTCAACGCAAAATAATTTTCACTAAGGAAGAAAACTGTGCTTAAACTATCGGAATTTCTCAATAACAAACCATCGCAATGGAGCAATCGCTCGCGTGATGTGGCCCGGCTCTACAAGCAGCGTGCCGCCCCCGCCAAGCCGAGGGGCGTCATCCTCAAAACGCCCGAGCAGATTGCGGGCATCCGCAAGAGTTGCCGCCTCACCCACGACATCCTCGATATGCTGGAAACACGCATCGCGCCGGGGATCACGACCGAGCAGATCAACACCTGGGTTCACGAGATGACGTTGGCCCACGGCGCGACACCCGCGCCGCTCAATTATCGGGGCTTCCCCAAGAGCGTCTGCACCTCGATCAACGAGGTAATCTGCCACGGTATCCCCTCGGAGACGCGGGTACTGGCCGAAGGCGACATCCTCAACGTGGACGTGACCAGCATCCGCGACGGCTACTACGGCGATGCCAGCCGCATGTTCCTCATCGGCGAGGTGTCGCCCGAAGCGCGGAAGCTGGTCGAAGTGACGCGCGAGTGCCTGGAGCGGGCCATCGCCCAGGTCAAGCCGGGCAGTACCCTGGGCGACATCGGCCACGCCATCCAGAGCCACGCCGAGGGCCACGGCTACAGCGTGGTGCGGGCCTTCGTGGGCCACGGAACTGGCGTCCACTTCCACGAGCCGCCGGACGTGCTCCACTACGGCGAGCCGGGCACGGGGATGGCGCTGGTTCCCCATATGACCTTCACCATCGAGCCGATGATCAACGTGGGGAGCTACGAGATGCAGATGCTTGACGACGGCTGGACGGCGATCACCGTCGATGGGAAACTCTCGGCGCAGTGGGAGCACACCCTCCTCGTGACCAAAGACGGCGTCGAGGTGTTGACGGGGTGAATCTT
>SLSP01000286.1 GCA_007130345.1 Thermoflexales bacterium | reverse complement strand
GCGACACCCTCACCCAGAAGACCAACTCCACGCTCCCGTCGGCGGGCAACTCCGCCATTGTAAACACCGCCTCGCCGCGTTTGCGTTCTGGGTTGAGCGTCTCCGTGTGCGAGATTACAGCGCCGGGGGTAACTGTGTAGCCTTCGAACCGCGCCAGGGCATCCCGATCTTCCCACCACACGGGGCGGTCATCATACAAGCTCGTCGTCCACGTATCACGCAACTCCCATCCGGACGGCAACGCCTCGCCAGAGACATTGACCACAGTGACAGTGTACGTGATCGTCCCACCCGCATACACCGTATCTTGTGTGGCTTGCACAATCGTCACCGGCGCGGCCTGGGATGCCAGCACCCCAAACTCGCCGAGCGCGGGATCGGTCAACAGCAGCATAAACGCGGCCAAGACCAGCAATCCAAGCCCCATAGCTAATCCCACAGAGACCAACTTCCCCTTATTCACCAGCCTGTTCATCATCACGCCTCCTTATTTGAGTGACAGAAACCTTCAACCCGCACCAGCAAGCCCCCATAGGGCTTCAATTTAATCTATTGTCCCTCAGACCTTCAAATTTGGCAAGTGAGCTATTTCTTGAGCAGGTTGCTCACAAAACTAAGGCTCACAGATTTTCTTGGCAACTTTGCGCCCGCGCGTTGGTTTTTCCAGGGCGGCGTACATTAAAAATACCTTAAATTTAGCACTCTCGCGCCGAGAGTGCTTGACAGCGCGTAAAGTTATGCTATGATAATAAGCAGTTTAGCAGTCAGGCACAGAGAGTGCCAAAACTCACCGATTTAATCCTATTTCAATATGGAGGTAAGCATGAGCATTAAGATTCGACCCCTGGGTGATCGCGTTATCGTTGAACCCATCGAAGAAGATGAAATGACCTTCGCTGGCGGCCAGTTGGTTCTCCCCGACACGGCTAAAGAAAAGCCCCAACAGGGCAAAGTGCTGGCCGTAGGCCCGGATGTAGAGCTTGAGAATGAGGAGGGCAAAGTGATTGGCCCACAAGTCGATGAGTTGGTGATCTATGCGAAGTACGCTGGCACCAGCTTCAAGACCCGTGAAGGCAAAGAGATGCTCATTTTGCGTGTGGATGACATCCTCGGCGTCATCGAAGAGTAACCTTTAGTGTACCTTAAAAACATCTTCTTGGGAGGAATAAACAACTATGGCTAAGCAACTACGATTTGGTAGCGAGGCTCGCACTTCGCTGAAGAACGGTATGGATATTTTGTCTAACGCGGTCGTGACCACCCTCGGCCCTAAGGGCCGCAACGTGGCCCTGGACAAGAAGTGGGGATCCCCCACCATCACCCACGATGGGGTAACCGTCGCTAAAGAAATTGAACTCGAAGACCCCTTCGAGAATATGGGCGCGCAACTCTTGAAAGAGGCCGCCACCAAGACCAACGACATCGCCGGCGATGGCACCACCACCGCCACACTGTTGGCCCATGTCCTCATCGAAGAGGGTATGAAGAACGTGGCCGCTGGCGCGAACCCGATGCTGCTCAAGCGTGGCATCCTCGCCGCCGCCGAAAAGATATCCGAGACCCTCCGGGATGAATCGGTGCCCGTCGAGACCAAAGAAGACATCGCCAACGTAGCCTCCATCTCCGCGCAAGACCGCGCCATTGGCGATCTCATCGCCGAGGTGATGGAAAAGGTCGGCAAAGACGGCGTGATCACCGTCGAAGAGTCCAAGGGCCTCGAATTCGAGACCGAGTACGTCGAGGGGATGCAGTTCGACCGCGGTTATATCAGCCCCTACTTCATCACCAACCCCGACAGCATGGAAGCCGTGATCGAGGATGCGTATATCCTGATCCACGACAAGAAAATCTCCGCCGCGCAAGACCTGGTGCCGATTTTGGAGAAGCTGGTACAGAAAGGCGTCCGCAACCTGGTCATCATCGCCGAAGACATCGACGGTGAAGCCCTGGCGACGCTGGTGGTCAACAAGCTGCGCGGGCTGCTCACCGCCCTGGCCATCAAGGCCCCCGGCTTTGGCGACCGCCGCAAGGCTATGTTGCAGGACATCGCCACCCTCACCGGTGGGCATGTCATCACAGAAGAAGAAGGCCGCAAGCTCGACAGCGCCACGCTGGACGACCTGGGCCGCGCCGACAAGGTCATCACCACCAAAGATGACACCACCATCGTCGGCGGACAAGGCGATGACGCCACAATCCAGGCCCGCATCGAGCAGATCAAGATCGAGATGGAGCACTCCACCTCCGATTATGACCGCGAGAAGCTCCAGGAACGCCTGGCGAAGATGGTCGGCGGCGTAGCCGTGATCCGCGTGGGCGCGGCGACCGAGACCGAGTTGAAGGAAAAGAAGCACCGCGTCGAAGACGCCCTCAGCGCGACCCGCGCGGCTGTGGAAGAAGGCATCGTGCCCGGCGGTGGTGTGGCCTTGATCAACGCCATCAGCGTGCTGAACGAAATCAAGATGGACTACCCCGACGAGCAAACCGGCGTTGCCATCCTCCAGAAGGCGTTGGAAATGCCAGTGCGCAAAATCGCAGAAAACGCCGGGCAGGATGGAGCCGTGATTCTGGCCGATGTCCGCCGCGCGCAGATGTCCGAGAAGAACCTCCACGTCGGCTACGACGTGATGACGGGCGAGTTCGTCGATATGCTGAAAGCCGGCATCATCGACCCCGCCAAGGTGACGAAGGGCGCGCTGCTCAACGCCGCTTCGGTGGCCGCGATGGTGCTCAGCACCGAGGCCCTCATCACCGACATCCCCGAACCCGAACCACCCGCGCCTGCCGGTGGTGCCGGCGGGATGGGCGGTATGGGCGGGATGTACTAAACCGTCAAGCCGTACCTGACACCCACAAGCCCTCGCTGAAAAGCGAGGGCTTGTTCTTTTCCGGCCTCGTGACACATCACATTTGGCTCTGAGGAGATTGCCAAATCCCCGTCTGACCGCCGGATTTTAAGCGGGCTTCCGCATCCTCTTGACAAATAGAACGTTAGTTCGTACAATGAAGGCAGAGAATGGATGCGCGCCGAAACGTCCCCAAAAATCTTTGCGCCATTGTGTCATTGCGTTAAAAATAGCGCTTTGTTCAGGAGAGCCACCTATGGAAGCCTTGCACAAACTCCAAATCCTGGGGCCGGCGGCCCGCGATGAACCCGCCGAAGATGTCGATCTGCTAGGGCAACCGGCGGCCCCGCCCCGCGCCCCGCTGGAACTGCGCCACTGCCTCTCACACGCGACGTTGCCCAATGGCCGCCGCATCCCGATGCTCAAAACGCTGCTCTCCTCCGCCTGCGAAATGGATTGCCGCTACTGCGCTTTCCGCGCTGGGCGGGATGGTCGCCGCGTCACCTTCTCCCCCGACGAGTTGGCCCGCCTCAGCGACACCTTCTACCGGCAAGGGATCATCCAGGGCATCTTCCTCAGTTCGGGCGTGGCGAACGGCGGCGTGCAGACGCAAGATCGCATCATCGCCACCGCCGAACTGCTGCGCCGCGTGTATCACTATCGAGGCTACCTGCATCTCAAGATCATGCCCGGTGCCGAGCGCGACCAGATCGCGGCGGCGATGCGCTTGGCCGACCGGGTCTCCCTCAACCTCGAAGCGCCCAACGCCGGACGCCTGGCGGCGCTGGCACCCCGCAAGCAGTTCTCCGACGCGCTCTTCCAACGCTTGCGCTGGATTCACGAGCTTCAGCAAGCCCAGGGCCGGGGCAGTCCGAGCGCGACCACGCAGTTCGTCGTCGGCGCGGTCGATGAGCCGGATGTGGAACTCCTCAGCACCACGATGCATCTCCACCGCGAGTTGGGCCTGGCCCGCGCTTACTTCAGCCGCTTCAGCCCCGTCCCGCAGACGCCGCTGGAAGCCCACGCCCCCACTCTCCCGCAACGCGAGACGCGCCTCTATCAGGCGTCGTTCCTCCTGCGCGATTACGGCTTCGACGTGGAGGAACTGCCTTTCGATGGCGCGGGCAACCTGCCCCTGGACGCCGATCCCAAACTCGCGTGGGCGCGGCAGCACCTCATCCACAATCCCGTAGAGCTGAATACCGCCGACCGCGAGATGCTGCTGCGCATCCCCGGCATCGGCATCCAAGGCGTGGAGCGCATCCTGCGCGCCCGTCGCCAAGCCACTCTCCGCGACGCGCGCGCGCTGCGCCAACTCGGTGTCGCCGCCACCCGCGCCCTGCCCTATATCCTCCTCGATGGTCGCGCTGCCCCGCAACAATTAACGTTCTGGCCCGGTGCGTAATCCGTCAAGCGTCATGATCCCCTGATGCCTGACGTTTGACGCTTCACGCCTCACCTCGGCCTCCCAAACACCGCGATGATGTAATAGTGACCGTCCCACGGAGCCGGGGCCAGCCCCACGCCCACCTCGGTGAACCACGTGTGCAGCATCATCCGGCGATGCGCGTCGTTGGGCGGCACCTCGTCCATCCACACATCCACCGCGCCTTGCGGCGTCCGCTGCGCGGCCCAACACTCGGCCCCGGTGCCCGCGTAGCCCACGCGCTCAACGCGCACCTGGATGGTAGAGCCATCGGAGCCGGTGTGGCTGCACGAGCGGCGCTGCGCGCAGTCGTTGGCGTGCCGCTGCGCGGCCAGGGCCAGCTTCTCGTTATAGAGGTAGGGCGGCAATTCGTGCTCGGCGCGGACGCGGTTCATCGCGTTGAAGACCGCGCGCGGCCAGGCGGCCAGGTTAGCGGGCGGGGTGTCCGGCAACGGCGTCGGCGCGATGGTGGGCGTGGCGTCATCGGGCGCGGGCGTGGCGGTGACTGTGGCGGCGAGCGGTGCCGGCGTGGATGTAGGCAACGGCGTGGCGGTGGGACGCGGCGTCGCCGTCGGCGGGAGCGCGCGGGCGACCTCGGCGGGGGTCTTGAGCGGCAACACGAGCGATTGCCCCACCCGCAACGTATCCGCCGCGTCCATCCCGTTGACCTCGCGCAAGCGCACCATCTCCAGATCGTAGAACGCGGCGATCCCGCTCAACGTCTCGCCGGGCGCGACCTCGTGGACTACCCAGAAGACCGCCGCTCCCTCCCATGCTGGCGCGGGAGGAATCGTTAGCTCCTGCCCCACCCGCACCACCGTCGACGCGCCTAGCCCGTTCTGCAACTGGATCGCCGCGATGGGCACGCCATAACGTCGCGCCAGCGCCCAGAGCGAGTCGCCAGTCTGCACCGTGTGGACGATCATGCCCGGCGTAGCCGTCGGCGTTGGCGTAGGGACATCATCCTCCGCCACGACCTGCGCCATCACCGTCGCCACCGGCGCAGCGACATCGGCCACAGCGGTGCTGACCAGCACCGCCTCCGGCGGCATCTCGGTTTCCATCGGCGAAACCGGCGGCGCGCACGCTGCCACTATCAACAGCCATAGCCACGTCCAGCGCAGCACCCTTTTCCACATTGCACTGACCTCCAAAACGATGAGGGCACCCTTGAAGAAAGCCGAATCACCACAAGAGACACAGAGAACACCGAGGGGCTAAGGTGTTCTCTGTGTGCTTTGCGCCGCTGTGGTG
>SLSP01000268.1 GCA_007130345.1 Thermoflexales bacterium | reverse complement strand
TGCAGGATAGCTGATGTTGCCGCAGCGCGAAGATATCCTCTTCTACGCCGAGATAGGCCAACTCCAGCGCGTAGGTGCGGGTATAATCGTAGCGGTTGGCATACGGCGGCGAGGTGATGACGCCAGAAAAACGCTCCGCATCGAGGGTGGGCAGCACGTACAGCGTGTTGCCTTCGAGCAACGTCTGTTGGCTTGGCGGGGGTGGATCGCGCTGCAACTGGATGCTATCGAAGATGACTTGGTTCAGGCGCTCCAGAAACGCTGTTTTCACGTCGGGCAGCGCCCCCTTGTCGATGCCTTTGATGGGTTTTTTGCCGCGCGCGACACGCTTCGCGTTGCGTTGTTGAATCTTCTCCGCGCGGCCATCCCACCGCAGATATTGCCCGTCTTTCCGGGTATAGCTGATGTCTTCCAACAGGCTGAGGAGGATGAGGCGACAGAGGATTTTGGCGTCTTGGCTTGTGGGTAGGGTTTCGATCCACGCGGTATAGCCCATCAGATCGCGTTCTGTCGCTTCGGAAAACGCGCTTTCGGTGATGTACAAATGCGGAAAGGGGTGCTCCGATTGTGGCGGCGGAGTTTCGGCAAGCCGTTCTCGAATCTCGCGCAACTCGTCCACATCATAATCGAAGGCGCGGGTTTTGGCCTGCCACGCTAGATGACAATGCGGCAACACCTCAATCCCGGTCGCATCGATGCCTAGCAGTTGAGCGACCAGCAACGTCGTCCCCGAACCGGCAAAGGGATCGAGCAGGATGTCCCCAGGCACCAGGTCAAACTCCGCTATCAGGATTTCGACCAAATCCGCAGAGAACCCCTCCCGGTATTTGATCCAACTGTGCAGCACTTCGGCTTTGTTGGCCTGGAAGCTGACCAGCCGCCGATTGAACCGCCGCGTTTCTTCAAGCAGCGGTTCATAGCGCGTTTCCAACGCAAGGCGGGCGGTCTCCGGGCACACGTCCGCGTGTGAGAAGGACTCGCGGATGGGGGGCAACGCATCTTCAACGGTATCGATAAGGGAAAGTTGACGCATACTCAGGGATTACTGCCCGTAGCCCAACTCTTGCAGCCGGGCGTTCTGGTCGCGCCACTTGGGCTTGACCTTGACCCACAGGTCGAGGTACACTTTCCCGCCGACAAAGCGCTCTAGTTCCTCGCGGGCGGCCTGGCCGATCTGCTTGAGACGCTGGCCTTCCTTCCCGATGATGATGGGTTTCTGCGACTCGCGCTCCACCCAGATGCGGGCGGCGATGTAGGTGACGCCGTTGTCGCGCTCTTCGTAATCTTCCACCAGAATGGCGGTGGCGTGGGGCACTTCCTGGTGCGTGTAGCGCAACAACGCCTCGCGGATAAGTTCCGAGGCGATCATGTAATGCGTCTGATCCGAGATCTGCTCGCCGGGGTAGTAGCGCGGGCCTTCCGGCAGGAATTCGAGCAGGTGCTCGTGCAGCAGGTCCAGGTTCGTGCCCCGCGTCGCGCTGGTGGGGATGGAATCCGCGTATTCGGGGAGCAGCTTCCAATAGCTCTCGATACGCGCTTCCGCGCTTTCCATCTTAAGCTGATCCATCTTGTTCATCACAAAGATGACCGGGCTTTTCTTTGCCTTCTCTCGGAGCAGCCGGGCGATAGTTTCGTCCTCATCCCGGGGCGGCGCCGAGACATCCACCACAAAGAGGATGATGTCGGCATCGGGGATGGCGGCGATGGCGGTATCGACCATCAGCCGGTTGAGGCGGAAGGGCGGGTTCTTGTGGATGCCTGGCGTGTCGATGAAGATGATCTGGCAGTCCGGTTCCGTGAGGATGCCCGTGACGCGCGTGCGCGTGGTCTGCGGTTTCGGCGAGACGATGGCGACCTTGTGCCCCACCAGAGCGTTGACCAGGGTCGATTTGCCGACGTTGGGCCGTCCGATGACAGCGACGAAGCCGGAGCGATGACCTTCTGGCAGAGCTTCCGTGTGCCAATCCGGTGGCGGTTCGCCTTCGGTGACAGCCGTGCCCGTGGTTTCAGCCAGGAACTGCTCAACGAGGGCCTGGGATTCGGCGTCGGGGGCCGGGGTTTCTTCCGGCGCGGGGGTCAGTTCGTGTTCTTCGTTCATCTACAGACTCCTTATACGCTAGGAGATCGGGGACACAGCGCCCCGCTTCCTCACAGTATACCATACTCACGCTTGACTATCCCGCCACCTATTTTATGCTTGAGCCATTACGCTACGCGCAGGAGGTCGTTGATGAATCCAACCATTTTAGAGTGGGGTATCGAAGTCATTCAGGCTATCCAGCAATTCCGCAGCCCGCTGCTCGATAGCTTCTTTCTGGCGGTCACAGCCTTGGGGGATGAGGACATTGTGCTGCTCTTGTTGCCACTCTTCATCTGGTGCATCGATTTTTGGCAAGGCATGCCCATCGCGGTTTTCGCGGTGCTCTCCGGCTACTTGAATTTCGCCATCAAGGACTTGGTGCGGGAGCCGCGTCCCTACATCCTCTCTCCGGGCATCAACATCATCGAATATCATGGCTATGGGATGCCGAGCGGGCACGCGCAGGTGGCCGTGACCATCTGGGGCGCGGTGGCCGCGTGGCTGAAGCGCGGCTGGGCCTGGATCGCCGCCGTGACGCTGATGGTGTTCATCGGTTTCTCGCGCATCTACCTGGGCGTTCACTTTCCCACGCAGGTCTTCGCGGGATGGGCGCTGGGCGCGCTGCTGCTGGCGCTGTACGTGTCCACTCACGGCGACATCGGCGCGTGGCTGGCCCGCCGCTCCGTCAAAGAACGGTTGGCCCTGGCGCTGGGACTTCCGTTGGCGCTGGGCCTCCTGCATCCCGCCCCCGACCCGCTGGCGTTGGCCGGTTTCCTGATGGGCCTGAGCGTGGGCCTAGTCGCCACCGCGCAATGGGTCGATTTCAGCGCGGGTGGGCCGGGATGGCAACGCGCGCTGCGCTTTGTAGTCGGCGTGATCGCGCTCCTGGTCATCGTCGAGGGCCTGAAGCTCGTCTTCCCCGCCGAAGGGTCCGCGCTGTATGCCCTCTTCCGCGCGCTGCGCTACGCCCTCGGCGGCGTGTGGATCACGTTTGGCGGCCCGGCTTGCTTCCGCTGGCTCAAGCTGGCCCCAGGAGCCGCGCGTGTCTCTTGAACGCATCGCGTATGATCCCATAGGTGTTTTGCACACGCCGTTCTCGAATCCCGCCGGGATGCCCATCCAGCCGCCGGGCGCGGCGGGCGCGCGCGGCACGGCGCAGGTCTTGGCCCAATTCGAGGCCGGCCTGCGCGATCTGGACGGCTTCTCGCACCTCATCTTGCTGTACCACTTCCACCGCGCTCCCGCGCCGCGCTTGACCGTGACGCCGTTCCTGGATGATCAGCCGCGCGGCGTCTTCGCTACCCGCGCTCCGACCCGGCCAAACCCTATCGGCCTTTCGATTGTGCGCTTGTTGCGCCGCGAGGGATGTAAGCTCTACCTCGAAAACGTGGATATGCTCGATGGCACGCCCCTGCTGGACATCAAGCCCTACGTCCCGGCGTTCGATGCGGCGGACGTGGAGCGCGTGGGGTGGCTGACAAAGGCCGAGGGGCGCGTCCAGCAGCACAGGTCAGATGCGCGGTTTGGCGAATAGGCGAAACGACGCGCGTTCTCGGCGGCCAGAGGACACGACGCGCTTGACAAAGGTGGCACTCTTCTGTACAGTATATCTGTACGATAAACTCGCACAGGAGGCACGATGACGATTCAAACCACGTATACACAGGCGCGGGCAAATCTGGCTACGCTCTGGGATGAGGTGACACAAAACCGAGAAATCGTCACCATCCGGCGACGCGGGGCTGAGGATGTGGTGCTCATAGCGGCGAATGAGTTGGCGGGCTTGCTGGAAACGGCGCATTTGCTGAGATCTTCCAAGAACGCCGAGCGGCTGTTGCGCGCGTTGGCGCGGGCGGAGCAGGGCGCGGGTGAGCCGCAGACCATCGAGGCGTTGAAGGCAACGGTGGGCCTTGAGTAAAGGGGCGGAAACGGTGTTCCATCCAGAATTTCGTGAAGACCTGGCCTATTGGGTCGAGACCGACCGGAAAACCGCGTTGCGCGCATTGAAGATTGTGGAAGACGTGATGCGGGATCCATTCCAGGGCATAGGGAAGCCCGAACCGCTGAAATACCTGGCCGAAGGCGTGTGGTCGCGGCGGCTGACGCGCGAGCATCGCATCGTGTACCGCGTCTGTGAGACGCGGGCGGATTTTCTGCAAGCGCGCTATCACTACTGAGCGCGCCAACGCAAAACACCCTTCTCATTAACGAGAAGGGTGTTTCGCAAAGAGGGACTTTCCCGGATCAAAGTCCGCGAGTATTTACAGATGACGCTACTGAAAGAACCCTAAAAAATCCGATTTTTTAGAAACTTGATACGAGATGTAGATTTTCCGCGTGCGAATTTCATATATGTAGGTGGTCGCGTGTGGAAAAATCGGATTTTTGGACTTTTTTCAGGAGACTCACAGATGCTCTTCCAACGTGGCAATCAACATATCTTTGGTCTTGTTACCCACCATCCGCAACACTTCCTCACCGTTCTTGAACAGGATCAGTGTGGGGATATTCATAACACCATACTGCGTTGGCAAAGCGCTCATCTCTTGCACGTTGACCTTGAGAATTTTCACGCGCCCCTGGAGATGTACAGCCACCTCTTCTAGTGTTGGTCCCAACTTACGACAAGGAGGGCACCACGGGGCCCAAAAGTCTACCAGGACTGGCAGATCTTGTTCTTCTAAAACTTCGGCTGCGAAATTGGCTTCGGTCAATTCTTGTAACTTACCCATGTTCTATACCCTCCTGAGCTTGAGTTTATCTGATTATCGCACGTCCAGGAAACGTTGTCAAGCATTGCTGAGGCTATGGCGCGGGACTCCCAGGCCGGATGAACTCTCCTCTGCCACCTCGCCCCAAGGTGCCAAACCGGGTTTTGACGCGGATTTGCACCCTGCCTATTTTGTGCTACCATAGGGGCAGTGCATACAGAGCACTGCTTTTGCGTCGTCTGAGGGCTGGTTTCCAGGATCGTCAGGAAAACGTTGGAATACGGTCAGATAGAGACTTGCCAGCCAGTTTTTTCTGTGCTATAATAATTCTGCTGGAGGCGTATGCGTTGCCGAGGGCACGTACCTATGAACAATGATATAGAATATAGCTTACCACAAGCGAGTATTCCAGACCCGAGATGGAATCTTTCCTATCTCGTCGGTCGCGTTTTGGCAAAAGGCACCGCGTTTATCTGGCGTTGGGGAAATGACCAGAAGGCGGTGGTTTCTTTTGTAGGGCGCTATAGCGCCCACGCGGCAGTTCTGGTGCTCGCTTTATTAGTGAGTATGTTTGGACGCCTGGCCATCACCCCGGTCAGCATCGCGTCCATTGCGGAGCACGATAGCGTCACCACCTCATCTCAAGTTGTAGCAGAAGTGCTCGCCACCCCCACACAACCCGTTGAAATCGGCCCAGCTTCCTGGGAGTTGTCTAGCCAGCGTAGCCGGGCTGTGTTCCGCCAAGCACAACCCCATACCAACATCCCTGAGCGCGTGCGGTTGGAGGTCATCACCTACACCATCCAATCAGGGGATAACATCTTCTCCATCGCGCAGCGCTTTAAGCTCTCCCCGTACAGCGTGGTGTGGGCCAACATGGAACCCCTGCAAGGTGCGCCCTGGTTGATTCAGCCGGGGCTGACACTGTATATCCCGCCTGTAGATGGCGCTTACCATACCGTGATGGCGGGAGACACTATCGAGAGCATCGCCGAGTCCTATAAAGTGACGGCGGCGGATATTTACAATCAGTGGAACCCCATCGAACCGGGACAGACGCTCCGAGAAGGCACAGCGCTGATAATCCCCGGTGGCGTGGGGGGCGAGATCGAGTGGGAACCGCCGCCACCTCCGCCCTCGCGGCCGGCAGTGGCCTCGGCCTCGGGGAGTTGGGGCGCGTGTGGAAACGTCGCGGTCAGCGGCCCCGGTGCCAATGGCTGGTTCATCTTGCCCACTGGCTCGCCTGCGATCTCTGGATGGGTATTCCGTGACGCGAGTAATCCCCCACACATCGGCATCGATTACCGTTGCCGCATGGGGGATCCCATCTACGCGGCGGATAATGGCGTGGTGGTCTTCGCGGGATGGAGCGGCGGATATGGCAACCTCGTGATCATCGATCACGGGAACGGCTACCGCACGCGCTACGCGCACTTCAACGCCTTTGCGGTGGGATGTGGACAACCCGTGCGGCAGGGCACAGTGATCGGATATTGTGGCACCACCGGCTGGTCAACGGGGCCGCATCTGCATTATGAAATCCGCCTTAACGGGGTACCTCAGAACCCGCAACGTTATGCTCCATGAACTGTGTGGATGAACCCTTAGACAGACCTGGGTCTATCTGGCGCACCTCTCCCTGGGTGCGCCTTTTCGCTCGAGTTGCCGCGTGGATTTGGCGCTGGAACGGTGATCGCATCGGCCAGCGTCCGATGCTAGGCCGCATGGCCGCGCACACGGCGATTTTCCTCATCTTGATAGGCTTCGTAGCACTCGGTCGCGTTCAATCGGAGGTTATTACAGCCGCGTCTGGAGCCGCGGATATCGCCTTGTGGGGCAACAACGCGGCTTTGGGAGATAGCACCACTTCGGGCGTCAGCGCGCGCCCTTACTACCGCGACCTGAACCAGGCGCGGATCGTGCGTGTGGCGCAGGCGCATACCGCCATCCCCGACCGGCCTCGCCTGGAGATTATCTCGTATACCGTGCAGGTCGGGGATACAGCGCAGAGCATCGCCAACAGCTTCGGATTGCAGCCCACCACGCTGTTGTGGTCCAATCCAGAGATGGAAAGTACCCCGGATTTTCTGCGGGTGGGGCAAGTCCTGACGATTTTACCGGTGGATGGAGCCTATCACACGGTGGAGGCCGGCGATACCCTGGAGTCCATCGCCGAAACATACCAGGTCGGAGTTGCCGCAATTCTAGACTGTCCTTTCAACCCAGATTTGGGCGACGGCGGAGAGTTGATACCGGATATGGGCCTGATAATCCCCGGCGGCTCCAAGCCCTATCAGCCCCGCCAAGTTACCACGTATCGTGGCGCGACTCCCACAGAGTTTTCCGCGAGTGGCCGATTCCGGTGGCCGGCGGCGGGGACGATCACCCAGGGATATTGGTACGGCCATCGGGCGATTGACATCGGCGCGGCGACGGGTACAGCCGTGATGGCTGCGGACGACGGATACATCAGCTTCGCCGGATGGACGGACATCGGCTACGGGTATCTTCTGGTGGTGGATCACGGCAACGGCTATGAGACCTATTACGCGCACTTGAGCAGATTTTGGGTATTTGAAGGGCAAGTCGTGACCGCCGGGCAGGTTATCGGCGAGGTGGGGAGTTCCGGGAATTCAACCGGCCCCCATCTGCATTTTGAAGTACGCTATAACGGCTATCCTACCAATCCCCGGATCTATCTGCCGTGATAACGTACCGGAGCATGAGGGGCGAGCCGCGAGGCTCGCTTTTTTGTTGGAGGTGCGGATGCGGCTGACTTTAGAGGACGCGCGCAAGCTTTACGCCGATGCGGATAGCGTCCACGATTTCGACCATATTGCGCGGGTGCTGGCGATGGCAGAGCGTATCGCCCGCGTGGAAGCGGCGGATCAGGAGATTGTGCGGGCAGCGGCGTTGCTCCACGACTGGGGCCGCGCCGAGGCCGTCTCCCAGGGGCGGGATCACGCGCGAGAAGCGGCGGCGCGCGCCCGGCGGTGGTTGCAGGAGCGTGGCGCGGCGGCGGCGTGGATCGAGGCGGTGACGCACGCCATTGCCGCGCATCGCTTCCGCGCGGAACCGGCCCCGGCGACGTTGGAAGCGCGGGTGCTGTTCGATGCGGATAAGCTGGACGCCATCGGCGCGGTGGGGATCGCGCGGGCCTTCGCCTATGGCGGCGCGCACGGACAGCGCTTGTGGGCCTCGCGGGATGCGGTTGATCTGGCACACTGGGAGGTTCACGGCGATGATCCAACGGCGCACACCCCCATTCACGAGTTTGTGGTCAAGCTGGCACGCATCAAGGCCCGGCTGTACACAGCGGAGGGGCAGCGCATCGCCGAAGACCGCCACCGGTATATGGAGGAATTCTTCCGCCGGATGGACGCGGAGGTGCAAGGTGCGTTGTGAAGAAAAGCGCACACCGCACTAGGCGGGGCTAACCGAGGCGCGGCGATAAGCCGCGCCTCGTGCTATAATGTTGCGCGCCTATTCGCGGGGGCGAAGATGCGGGTAGAGCAGCACCTCGCGGATGGAGGGCCGATCGGTGAAGAGCATCGCCAGCCGGTCAACGCCGATGCCTAGCCCGCCGTTGGGCGGCATCCCATACTTCAGCGCGCGGAGGTAATCCTCATCCATCGGTTGGGCCTCTTCGTCGCCAGCGTCTGCGGCCCGGCCCTGCTGAATGAAGCGCTGCTCTTGCTCGAAGGGGTCGTTTAGCTCGGTGAAAGCGTTGCCTATTTCCATCCCGCCGATAAACATCTCGAAGCGTTCAACGTGGGTGGGATCGCCGGGCTTCTGCTTGGCGAGGGGCGAAATCTCAACCGGGTAGTCGTGAACAAAGGTGGGTTGGATAAGGGTGGGTTCCACTTCGGAGAGCAGGTTGTCCACCAAGTGGCCCCAAGTCGCGTCGCTGGCGGCGTCGTAGCCCCGCGCGCGCATCTCCTGGCGCAGCGCGGCGGCGGTGGGGAAAGCGGCGTAGTCGATGCCGGTAGCTTCGCGGATCAGGTCGCGCAGCGCGACGCGGTGCCAGGGCGGGCGCAGGTCGATGGTTTCGCCCTGGTAGGTGAGCGTTACCGCGCCGACCACGCGCTCGGCGACACTAGCGATCATCATTTCCGCCGTCTCCATCATCCCCTGGAGGTCGGTGTAGGCGCAGTATAGCTCCAGTTGGGTGAATTCGGGATTGTGCTTGTAGGAGACACCTTCGTTGCGGAAGTCGCGCCCGATCTCGTAGACGCGCTCGAACATCCCCACCAGCAGGCGCTTGAGGTATAGCTCGAAGGAGATGCGCAGGTATAGCTCTTGCTTGAGTTGATTATGGTAGGTGGTGAAGGGCCGGGCTGCCGCGCCGCCGTAGATGGGTTGGAGAACGGGGGTTTCTACTTCGAGATAGTCGTGCTCGTCGAGCCAGGCGCGCAGGGCCGAGATCATGCGCGAGCGCGTGCGGAAGACCTCGCGCACGTCGGGGTTGACGGCCAGGTCAGCGTAGCGTTGGCGAAAACGCTCCTCCACGTCAGAAAACGCGCTATAGCGCGTGACCTGCCCCGCGTCATCCGCGTACTCTTTGGGGATGGGCAGCGGCGTGATGGCCTTCGCCAACATCCGCAGGCTTTGGGCTTGCACGCTGATCTCGCCGGTGCGGGTGCGTACCAGCGGCCCCGCCGCTTCGACGAAGTCTCCCAAATCGAAGGACTTCTTGAAGTGCTCGAAGGTCTCCTCTCCCAGTTCGTTGCGCCGGATGAAGAGTTGAATCTTGCCGCTGGCATCTTCGATATGGGCGAAAGCGATCTTGCCCATCGCGCGGATGCTGACCAGCCGCCCCGCGACGGTTACATCCGGGATGGCGCTGCCGGTCTCCTCGGCGACCTCGTAAGCGCGCAGGGCCTCGGCGTTGGTATGGGTGCGCTGGCTGCGATGGGGATAGGGAGGGATGCCGGCATCCCGTAACCGGGCCAGTTTTTCCAGACGTTGGCGTTCCAAATCGTTCAGTTCCATTGAGGACTCCTTTGTGTCGTGCTCACGAAACAAGCCCATACCGTGATGGGCATGGGCTTGTCCGTTACCGTTCAGTTACTCGATTTTGAGGATTTCGAAGAGGATACTCCCATCCGGGGCCGCGACGCGGGCTTTGTCGCCCACCGCCTTGCCTAGCAGGGCCTGGCCCAGAGGGGACTCATTGGAAATTTTACCTCGCGCCGGATCCGCCTCTGCCGAACCCACGACGTGATAAGTTTCCATGTCGTCGTAGCCATCTTCTTTCACGGTGACGTGGTTGCCTACGGCAACGATGTCGGTGGCGTTGTTCTCTTCGATAATCACCGCGTGGCGTAACTGCTCTTCCAGCGCGATGATGCGGCCTTCTACAAACGATTGTTCGCGCCGGGCATCCTCCAACTCGGCGTTTTCGATCAGCTCGCCCTCTCCCAATGCTGCATGTAAGCGATTCGCCACCTCTTGGCGGCGAACCGTTTTTAAGTATTGTAATTCTTGCTCTGAAGCCTCGTACCCTTCTTGGGTCAGGTATACTGGGCGTCTACTCATAACACCACTTTCCTCCAAATGTTCTTGTGACGCTGAGATTGGCCTGGGCCATCATAAAAGAAAAACCCGGGAGCGATGAAAACGCTTGCTCACAGGCCAGCCAATTATACCGCGATCTGTTTTTTTGTAAAGTGATTTCCTTGCAAGAAAGGGGAAGCCCCCCTCCTGTCCGGTTGCCCATTTTGTAACAGCTTAGGCTTATGAGCACGCTCGAAGCCCCCGTCACCGGGGGCTTCGAGCGCGCGCATCAAACTGAGTTTTACTTATCTGGCGCGATGATGGGGAGCGTAAACGCGAAGGTACTGCCTTCTCCCACCTGGCTATCGGCCCAAATCTGGCCGTGATGCGCTTCCACGATCTGGCGGGCGACCACCAGGCCGAGACCGGTGCCCGTCGCTTTGCGCTCGCTGCCGGGGAGGCGCGCGAATTTGTGGAACAGGTTCGGGAGCTGATCGGCGGAGATGCCCGGCCCGGTATCGGTGACGGAGATGGTGATGGCGTCGGCCTGGGCCTCGGCGCGCAGGGTGATGGTATCGCCGGGATCGGAGTATTTGACGGCGTTGCTCAACAGGTTGAGCAAAACTTGATGAAGGCGTTGTTCATCGCCCAGAGTGGTGGGGAGCGTGGGGCTGCTCTCGATAATCAGCTTACGGTCGCGGTCTTGGGCGGTGGGGCGGATGATGTTGGCGGCCATTTCGATGAGGGCGTGTACGTCGATGGGATCGCGGGCCATCTTGACGCGCCCCGATTCCAGCCGGGCCAGATCGAGGAACTGCGTCGCCAGGTCGTTGACGCGCTCGGTTTCGTGCTGGATGATGGTAGCGAATTGGAAGCGCATATCGCCGCTCAACTCGGGGCGTTGGAGCAGGTCAGCGTAAGAGAGGATCGCGGTGAGGGGCGTGCGGATCTCGTGGACGACCTCGGCCACCCAGTCGCTCTGCTCGAAGAGGCGCGCGTTCTGCACGGCAACGGCGGCGATGCTGGCGAGGGTTTCCAGCGTATCCATATCCTGGCGCGTGAAGCGATAGCGGGCTTTGGTGGTGAGGGATTCCAGCACGCCGATTACCTGATCCGCAAAGATCATCGGCACAGCGATGATGGATTGTGTGGTATCCACCGCCTTGATTTTATAGTGGCGGGGGTCGGATTGCGCGTCCTCAACAATAGCCATCTCGCGGTGCTTGACGACCCACCCCGCCAGACTGCCTTCCAGGGGCACCTCGGTCATATCTAGAATTTCCGATTGCGGCGAGGCAGCGGCAAAACGCAGGGACTGCTCCCCTTCCATCAGGAGGATGGACGCGCCATCGGCGTGGGTCAACTCGCGCCCCGCGTCCACAATCTGCTGGAGGAGCGGGCGCATCTCAAGTGTGGAGTTAAGCTGTCGGCTGATCTGAATCAGCTTCTCCAACGATGTGATGGTCATATGTAGGTCTGCGGATGTTATAGTCATCGGCTGCCTGCCTTATGTGCAACGAACTAGCTGAGACTTTGGTAGTTTTTATTGCGGGAGTCTATGCCCGTGTCATTACGCGCAATCAAGATGGCGTATCAGCAATCAGAACACGCCTTCGGCATAGCGCCCCCCTATACCAGATTGTATCATAAGGCGTGTTTTTGGGAAGTTGGCCCCGGTTTGCTGAATAGCTTGCGGTAATCCGATGGCCTGGCACACTGACCTACCACGAAGCGGCGATGGGACAGCACGCTCACTCCCCGATGATCTTGACCAGCACGCGCTTGCGCCGCCGCCCATCGAACTCGCCGTAGAAGATCTGCTCCCACGGCCCGAAATCCAACTGCCCGTTGGTGATCGCCACCACCACCTCGCGGCCCATCACCTGGCGCTTGAGGTGCGCGTCGCCGTTGTCCTCACCGGTGCGGTTGTGGCGATATTGGCTTACGGGAGCGTGCGGGGCCAATTTCTCCAGCCAGTCCTCATAATCGGCGTGAAGCCCTGGCTCATCATCGTTGATAAACACGCTGGCGGTAATGTGCATCGCGGAGACGAGGCACAGTCCCTCGCGCACCTGGCTCTCCTGCAAGCACGCGGCTACCTCTGGCGTGATGTTGATAAATCCACGCCGCGAGGGTACGTTAAACCAAAGTTCTTTGCGATAGCTTTTCATATTGCCTCCCAGGTTGGTATGTGTATAACTGTTTGTCAAACGTAAGCGTCAAACGTCATGCTGTTACTTCTTCTGAAAGATCAAAATATACTCGTGCTTGAAGATGTAGAATCCGCCGACCAACGCGCGATAGCGCCATAGCCCCTTCTGGTCGCGTTTGGCGCGGGTCTCCTCGAAGTTCTTGACCACGATGCTCTTGAGCGTGTAGCCCTGCGCCATCACCGCCTGCATCAGATAGAAGCCGAGCGGAATCCACTCGCCTTGCGCGTATTTGTCGCCGATGACCACCGCCAGATAGCGCCCACGCTCAAGCGCGGGCGTGGCGCGTTCTACCACCTGCGCGAACTGCGCGACGAAGTCGTCCACCGAGGCGGCGTTGGAGAGGTCGCGGGTGTCCTCGCTGAAGCGGATGATGTCGTGATAGGGCGGGTGCATCAGGAGCAACTGCACGCGCTCGATGCCGCGCGCGGCCAGCACGCCCGCGTAATCCAGCGCGGCGCTGTCGCCCTCCACCACCGTCGCCGTGACGCCGCGCGGATTCTCGACCTGCGCCAGCGTCTCGCGGGTCTTGGCCGCCACCTCCGGGTTGAGTTCGACGCCCAGGCTGTGCCGCCCCAGGTGCAGCGCCTCGATGAGCGTCGTCCCGCTCCCGGCGAAGGTGTCCAGCACCCACTCACCGCGCTTGGTGTACCGCCGCAACAATTGATGCGGAATCTGCGGGATGAAGTTACCCCAATACCACGCGCTGTGCGCCCCGGAACCGTCCCGCCGCTCCATCATCCACAGGCTGTCGGTGAACACGTCGTCATACTCTTTCCATCGGTTCAGGTTGATGTCGTTGACCTTGCCGGTGCGCACCTCGGTCACGCCCTTGCGCAGGCGCTCCAGGTAGTAGCGCGTGCGCGAGAGGGTGCGCGTCGCCAGGATTTGCGCCAGTTCCTCATCCAGCACGTCGCGGCGCAAGGTGACGCCCTCCGCGTCGGCCAGTGGGAGCGCGTCCCGCAACGCGACGACGCGCGCGCGCACACGCTCCAGGTCGTCATCCGCCAGGCACGCATCCAGCGCGCGCACCATCGCCGTCCGGTCGAGCGTGATCCACGTCATCGCCCACCCCTCCCGCACCGAATCGCCCAGATGATGTCCGAGACCGTCTCTTCGTCGCCGCCGAAGTCGAAGCGATGCAGCCGCGCCGGATCGAAGGCCGCCACGTAATCGCGGATGACGCTGCGCAGCCCGTTGATCTCGGCTTTGAGTTGCCAGTGCTCGCCCGCGCCGTCGTAGAGCACGAGGAACAGGCGATTGGCGTAGTGCTGGCGCTGCTGGCGGCTCTGGTGGCGATAGAGCCATTCGATGAGGGCGCGGGGATGGTTCACGCTGGCGGAGAGGCCGCGCTCCCACTGCTTGGGGAAGACCGAGCTTTTGTGGTCGAAGCGGATGCCGCGCAGCGTGAAGTCCACCAGCCGGTCGCGCTGATTGCGGGCCGGTTCGACGCCCGTCTGCGCGCAGAAGATCTCCTCCACCGCCCGCGCCGACCAGAAGTTGTACCAGCGGTTCAGGGCATAATCGAAGTACGCCTGGAACTCCGCCTGCCCCTCGAAGCGGCGGCGCACCTCCGCCTCCACCTCGTCGAAGGCGAAAATCCCATAAACGAAGCGCGTCTGCCGGTCAAAGGCGTCATTCTGCCGCCGCCCCCAGGTGTAGGGATAGCGCCAGCGCTTTTTCAACTCGCGTTCACAGGCTTGGATATCCATTTTGTGCAAGGTCAAGGGTACAGTCCTATGGCTATGAGCGCATTGCGTTCTGCGACACGCGCTGAAGCATTCAACGACAATATCTTAACCGTCACGCGGCCTTCTGCTGTCAGAGGAATGATGCGCCCATCTTCTAACACAAAATGCTCAGACCATATTTGCTCACGCGGATTAAAAAATGCCACCAATTGACCTCCCACAGGATCATACGAACCTACGTTGGGGCCTTTGTGCCGATTGCAACGCATACACGCCAGGGCTAAATTCTCTGGTGTTGTCTTACCACCATGCTGTACCGGGATAATATGATCTGGCTCATGCGGGTGAATCACGACGGCTTGCGGCAACAAACAATACTCACATTGTTCACCGGCTCGATCCAGCACTAGCCTTCGTAATGCCGCCGAGATATAGTCCGTCACTTATCCATCTCCAACACGCGCTGATATGCCTGGGCCTTCAGCATTACCATAATATGCTCTAATTGCTCCAACTCATCCAACTCATCCTGTTCTTCATGTGAGAGCAATCCGACCTTGTTCAGTGCCAACAACCGTTCGAGACGCTCCTGTGCCCGACCAGACACCATAAATGCCCCGACTTGCTCTGGGGTTGGCCCCGCTGATAAGAAGTCGATGACCTCAGAAACGGTGTGGGCTGCGGGGGTTCTGAAACCCGCCAGACTCAACTCCAGAACCGCCGGCAACCAGGCCCGCATAGGCTGTAACCGCGCCGCCAAGCGGTCTGGAACTGTCACAGTCATCTCTACCATAAGACACCTCCGCGCGTGCTGCTACATGTTCGTGCCTCTGTTATAGCCCCAACCGCCGGGGAAGTCAACAGCGATTAGACAACGCGCCTTCCTGATGTAAACTATCTGTACGGCGTCAAACGTCAAACGTGAAACGTCACGGAATCCATCATTGACCTGGATTTGATTTTGACGTTTGACGCATAACGTTTGACGATCCATTAGCACACAGTTTCATTTTGCCATTTGCCATTTGCCATTCACACAGCAGGAGGTCAAAAACCGTATGAACCCAAGCAAAATCGCCCCCTATGGTACGTGGGAATCGCCCATCACGGCGGATTTGATTGTCCAGTCGTCCATTCGGTTAGGCGGCGGCGTGTTGGCGGACGATGACGCCGTCTACTGGCTCGAAGGTCGGCCCTCGGAGGGCGGGCGCACGGTGATTGTCCGGCGCGCGGCGGATGGCGCGACCCGCGACGTGAACCCGGCCCCCTTCAACGCCCGCACCCGCGTCCACGAGTATGGCGGCGGCAGCTTCGTCGTCCACGGCGCGGAGGTCATCTTCAGCAACTTCGCCGATCAGCGCCTCTATCGCGTGCCGCCGGGCGAGACGCCACAGCCGCTCACGCCCGAAGCGCCCCTGCGCTACGCCGACTTCATCGTCGATGCGGCGCGCGGGCGGCTGATTTGCGTGCGCGAAGATCATAGCGCCGGCGGCGAACCGGTCAACACGCTGGCCGCCGTCCCGCTGGATGGCGCGGGCGAGCAAGTCGTGCTGGTCTCCGGCAGCGACTTCTACGCCGCGCCGCGCCTCAGTCCCGACGGCACCCGCCTCGCCTGGCTCACCTGGCAGCATCCCAATATGCCCTGGGATGGGACGGAGCTATGGCTGGCCGACATGCAGCCCGACGGCAGCCTGACCAACGCCCGCGTCATCGCCGGGGCAGAACGGGACGCCATCACGCAACCGAAGTGGTCGCCCGATGGCGCGCTCCACTTCGTCTCTGAGCGCAGCGGGTGGTGGAATCTCTACCGCTGGCGCGACGGACAGGCCGAGGCGCTGGCCCCGCTGGAAGCCGAGTTCGCCGGGCCGCAGTGGGTCTTCGGGCAATCCAACTACGACTTCACGGCAGAGGGGGACATCCTCTGTACCTACACGCGGGAGGGCCTCTGGTATCTGGCGCGTCTGGACAACGCAACCGGCGACCTCACGCGCCTCGATACGCCCTATACTAGCCTGAGCAGCGTCAGCGTCCACGGGGAGCGCGTGCTCTTCCGGGGCGGCGCGCCCGTGCTCCCCTCGGCCCTCGTGTTGCTGGACTTGAACACCGGCGGGCACACCGTTCTCCAGCGTGCCTTCACGCTGGACATTGATCCCGGCTATCTCGCCGCGCCGGAACCCATCACCTACCCCACCCTCGACGGGCAGGCGGCGCACGCCTTCTTCTATCCGCCGCAAAACCGCGACGTGGCCGCGCCGCCCGACGAGAAGCCGCCGCTGCTGGTCATCAGCCACGGCGGGCCGACGGCGGCCACCTCCAGCGCGTTGGATTTGCGCATCCAGTACTGGACGAGTCGCGGCTTTGCCGTGCTCGACGTGAATTACGGCGGCAGCACGGGCTACGGGCGCGCGTACCGGGAGCGCCTCAACGGGCAATGGGGCATCGTCGATGTGGAGGACTGCACCCACGGGGCGCGCTATCTGGTGGATCAGGGGCGCGCCGACGCCGCCCGGCTCGCCATTCGCGGCGGGAGCGCGGGGGGCTACACGACGCTGGCCGCGCTCGCGTTCCACGACGTCTTCCAGGCCGGGGCCAGCTACTACGGCGTGGGCGATCTCGAAGGGCTGGCGCGAGACACGCACAAGTTCGAATCGCGCTACCTCGATGGCCTGGTGGGGCCGTACCCGGAGCGCCGCGATCTCTACCAGGCGCGCGCGCCCCTGCACCACGTCGAGCGGCTCAACTGCCCCGTCATCTTCTTCCAGGGGCTTGAGGACGAAGTTGTGCCGCCGGCCCAGGCCGAGGCGATGGTCGCCGCGCTGCGCGAGAAGGGCGTCCCCGTGGCCTACGTCCCCTTCGAGGGCGAGCAGCACGGCTTCCGCCGCGCCGAGACGCTCAAGCGCGCGCTGGAAAGCGAGCTGTACTTCTATGGGCGCATCTTCGGCTTCACGCCGGCGGATGATGTGGAACCGGTGGAGATCGAGAATCTGGATTCTGGTGAAGGGGCGTGAGCGTGTTGCGGCGCGCGCGTTTGACCTGGCTTTGAGTATGGATACAATGGGTGGGATGGTGTAAGTTGGACGGTTAGACACATCCAGGGGGATTGGATTATGGAATTGACCTTGAATGAAGTGCAAGCTAAGTCTCTGCTAAAAGAGGTGGTGCTGGAGCTAGTCCAGGAAAAACGCGACTGGTTTTTCGAGATCATGGTAGAGGCATTAGAAGAAGTTGGTTTGGCGAATGCTATCCAAGCGGGCCGGCAAAACGAGTTCGTGGATGAAAAGCAAATTATGGCTATTCTCGAGGGTTTATGCTAACCGCCAGGCAGCACGCCCAACAATGCAAAAAAACAATGCGAGATAAGATTGTCTGTGTATCGGCTATCGGTTAGTGTCATAAAGTCTTCGCCACGCCAACCACCGCCGAATGAATTCGACGGCTGCTATACAACACCAACGCTATCGGCAAAACGCAAGGAGTTTCACCTTGAGCAATCAAAAAAGCCAGGACAGTAAGCATACCTGCATTATCAAGCCAATAGGTTAGATAAGAGTATGTTGAGTGCGTGTATCGGCATATCCTATTGGAGCAATTGACAAGAAAATGGCCAATAGAACCGATCAGAATCAAGGTTGTCTGACATCCTTCCTAAAATTGTTTGGCATCCAACTTCAGAAAGAGTCCCCTTCAGTTTCTGAAGAACTTCCTTACCGAATACGTGATGATTTTCTTTCACCGGCTGAGGCTTCATTTTATCATGTTATAGCATCTGTGGTGGGTGAGCGGGCCATTATTTGCCCAAAAGTTAATCTGGCCGATATTTTCTTTGTAGTTCGTCCCAATGAAAATCTAGCCTACCGTAGTCGTATTGCCCAAAAACATCTTGACTTCCTGTTATGCAACCCCAAATCAATGCAACCCATTGTTGGGATTGAGCTAGACGATAGCAGTCATACCCGCAAAAACCGTCAAGCGCGCGACGAGTTTGTAGATCAGGTGTTTTGCGCAGCAGGATTGCCACTGATGCGCATCGCTGTTCAGCATAGTTACAATATCAACGAGTTGGCAACACAGCTCGCACAATACCTAGATGATATTACGCCTTCCAGAGAAGATGTTTTGCGCGCTCAATCTACACAAACAATAACAGACAGTAATGCGCCTGCCGAGACCACACTTTGTCCAAAATGTGGCGTCCCTATGGTGATACGAACTGCCAAACGAGGTCAGCATAAAGGGTCACAATTCTACGCTTGTCCCAACTATCCACAATGTCGAATAGTATTACCATTTCCATAGAATGCTCGCAAATTAAGAAGGCACTCAACATCGATTGTGGGCGGCGCGTCGGTCGATACTCGTTGTCGGGCAACACGGGATATATAGACAACGGCAAAACGCAAGGAGTTTCACTTTGAGCAATCAAAAAAGCCAGGACAGTAAGCATACCTGCATTATCAAGCCCCTGGAAGATATTTTGATCTTCAGCGGATCGTCACACCGCGAGTTGGCGCGCTCCATCGCCAGCCAGATTGGGGTGGGATTGAGCGACACGGTCATCCGCAAGTTCACCAACGACGATTTCTACATTCAATTGAGCACCAGTGTGCGTTCCAAAAATGTGTTCATCGTGCAAACGTTGTCACCGCCGTGTAGCGACAACCTGATGGAGCTATTGCTGATGCTCGACATCGCGCGGAGCGCCGC
>SLSP01000078.1 GCA_007130345.1 Thermoflexales bacterium | reverse complement strand
GACGGCGGCGGGAGCGTTGGGGGTGGCGATAATGGTTTTCATAGGTCAGTTCTCCTTGTGTGGAATGCAAATGGCAAAATATAAGTGAGTCCCCTGAAAAAAGTCCAAAAATCCGATTTTTCCACACGCGACCTACTAAATATATGAAATTCGCACGCGGAAAATCTACATATAGTATCAAGGTTCTAAAAAATCGGATTTTTTAGGGTTCTTTCAGTAGAGTCACGGATTTACACGGAAAAACACAGATTTTTTTTGGGTTTTATCCGTGAAATCTGTGTTCATCCGTGTCCCAAACAGGGTGACTTTTGCGCCATTGCGTTAAAAACACCTTCGCCATCTGCCACTTACCATGTAGGGAGCTACATTACGTGACATGCGAAGCCTGCTAACCTTACTCAAATCCCTCTTCCCGCGCGAGACGCTGCTGCCTATCGGCTCCGCGCTGCTGGTGGGCCTGGGCGTGGGCCTCGGTTCTGTAGCCTATCAGTCGATCCTCGCGGCGACCACGGCCTGGGTTTGGGGGCCGCTGCGCCAAACCTTCTCCTTCCTGGGCATCTTCGCCGTCGTGCTATTCCCCGCGCTCGGCGGCTTACTGGCCGGGCCGCTGCTCTACTACTTTGCCCGTGACGCCAAAGGCCACGGCGTCCCAGAAGTGATGGAGGCTGTGGTGCTGCACGGGGGACGCATCTCGCCGGCTATCGTCGTCAATGCCATCGCCTCTATCTTCACCATCGGCTTCGGCGGCTCCGCCGGGCGTGTTGCCCCCGTTGTGCAGATCGGCTCGGCGTGGGGCGCGACGGTGGGGCGCGCGCTGCGCCTTTCGCCAGAGCGACTGCGCAACCTCGTGGCCTGCGGAGCCGCCGCCGGGATCGCCGCGACCTTCAACACGCCCATCGCCGGCGTCTTCTTCGCCCTGGAAGTCATCCTGGGGGAGATCGGGGCCGGCTCCTTCGCCACCATCGTCATCGCCGCCGTGACCGGCAATGTGGTGCATCACGCCTTCTATGGCGACGCGGTATTCTTCGTACTCCCCACGCTATCCGATTATACCCTCGGCAGCTCGGTAGAATTGCTGCTCTACGTTGGTTTGGGCCTCTGCACCGCGTTGATTGGCGTCCTCTTCGTCCGGTCCCTGGGATGGGTCGTGGTGCGTTTTTCGCAATGGGAAACGGTGGGCATCTTCGGGCCGGCTGTGGGCGGACTGTTCATTGGGTGGGTGGCCTTAGCCTTTCCACAAGCGTTAGGCGTGGGAACCAGCTCTATCGAGCAGGCGTTGGCCCAGCGCATCTCGTGGGAGTGGATGTTGGCCCTGGCCCTGGTCAAGATCGTGGCGACCTCGTTCACGCTCGGCTCAGGCGGGGCCGGTGGCATCTTCGCGCCGCTGCTCTTCGTCGGCGCGATGGTCGGCGGCGCTTACGGCTATCTGGTGGATTGGCTCTTCTCGCCGTTGTCGATTTCTCCCGGAGCTTACGCCCTGGTGGGGATGGCCGCCATCTACGCAGCCGCGGCCCGCGCGCCCATCACGGCCTTGCTCATCCTCTTCGAGATGACGCGCAATTACCAGATCATCCTCCCGCTGATGCTGGCAACTGTGGTCAGCCTGGTCATCGCGGTTCTGCTAGAACCGGAGAGCATCTACACGCGCAAACTCGTAGATCGCGGTATCGACCTCAAGGCGTTCCAGGAATACAATTTGATGCGCGCCATCACCGTGGAAGAGGCGATGACGCCCTTCGCGCAACTGATGCCGCTACACCTCGATGTGCCTCTGGTCAGCGTGGAACAGATGCTCGGTTCCGTGCCCTATCGCGGCTTCGTGGTGCTGGACAATGCCGAGCGATTGTTTGGCCTCGTGACCTTGACCGACATCCGCCGGATACAGACCCAGCCCGATTGGCGCACCCGCACCGTCGCCGAAGTCTGTTCGCGCGAGCTGCGCGTGGCCTTCCCCGATGAGAACCTGGAGGACGCGCTGGAGCACTTCGGCGCGCAGGATGTGGGGCAGATTCCCGTCGTCTCGCGGCGAGACCGCCGCAAGCTGTTGGGGATGTTGCGCCGCGACGACATCATCCGCGCCTATGCCCGCGCCACCCGCGACATCGAAGAGCGGCGCTATCGCACGCGGCTGATGCAGATGCAGGAGGCGGCAGGCGAGCGGCTGGTCAGCTTCACGCTCAAACGCGAGGACGCGGCCGTGGGCCGGCGGATAATGGAGCTACATCTACCGCAGGACGCGCTGGTGATCTCCGTGCGTCGCGGGCGGCAAACCCTGGTGGCGCGCGGCGGTGTGTACCTGGAAGCCGGCGATACCCTGACCGTCCTGACGCACCCGGAGCATCAAGCCGAAATCCTGCGGCTGCTCACGGAAGGCTCACCCGAAGCCGAACCGGCATCGACCCTGCGCACCTTGCAGATAGCGCTGCGGGATGATGCCGAGGCCATCGGCAAGCGCGTCGCGGAGCTAGGGCTGCCGTCCAATTGCCTGCTGGTCGGCCTCCGGCGCGAGGGGCGCACCTTGCTGCCACGCGGCGATACCGTGCTGCATCTCGGCGATCAGCTTACCGTGTTGGTCGATGCCGAGGACTCCGACGCGGTGTGGCGCGCGCTAGGCGGAGAGGCGGTGTAGGCTCGGTAACAAGCTCGCTGAAACCGTCCCCGATGACAGGGGCGCGGCGCTTCCCGGCGTCGCTTGCGAAGCGCGCAAAGCAGGCGGCGTGTCAAATTTTGAGAACTATGGTATACTTGCACGCGGGATGTTCTGTGCAGTATAAGGAACGTCCGTCAGGGGAGGTCTAACGTTGCTCCCTCATACTTTGTCAATCAAGGCTTTTAAGGAGGAAAATATGATTCGCAGAAAAGGTTTTCGTGACAAGAAAGACAGTGTGAAAATCACCTTTGTGCTTCCAGAAGACAACGCGCAGGCGCAGGCTGGCGCGTGCGTGGTAGGTGATTTCAATGATTGGGACCCCGAGGCCAACCCTTTGCGCAAGCGCAGCAACCAGACCTACAGCACGTCTGTGACAGTGGACAAGGGGAACCGCTACGCCTACCGTTACCGCACCCTCTCCGGTGAATGGTTCAACGTCGGCGATGCTGATGCGTATGAAACCAACGAGTTTGGCGAGGAAAACGGTATCCTCATCACCTGATCTTGCACGGCAAGTGTCAGGATAGCGTAGTCGTGTCAATACAGGCCCCCCAGAGTTGGGCTTCAGGATGTCTGATGTGTGCGGATGCGCGCGTTGGTCTTCTGGTGGTCGAATCTGGGGGGCTGTTCGCACAAGACTACAAAATCGTAAGGCGGATTGCCAATCCGCCCTACATCACACGTCCCCAAGACGGGGACAGGGAGCGCTATGATCACATTTAATCGTGAACTCTGTTGTAACGTCGGAATCTCCGCCGGGCGCGAATGGCTCGTGACCAACGGCCTGGGCGGATACGCTTCCGGCACGGTCTCGGGGATGTTGACGCGGCGCTACCACGGCCTGCTGATCGCCGCGCTCAATCCCCCGGTCAAGCGGACGCTGTTGGTGACAAAGCTGGATGATATCGCGTCGTATATGGGCAACACCTATCCTCTCTTTGTCAACCGTTGGCGCAACGGCTATGTTGACCCCGACGGCTATCGCTGGCTCGGCGAGTTCCGCCTGGAGGGCACCGTTCCCGTGTGGATTTTCCCCCTCGGCAACGCCCGGCTCGAAAAGCGCGTGTGGATGCAGCCCGGCGAAAACACCACCTACGTCCGCTACAAGCTCCTCGATGCCCCGCAGCCGGTGACGCTGGAAGTCCGCGCGCTGGTCAACTACCGCGATCATCACACCAACACCCACGCCGGGGATTGGCTCATGCAGGTGAACCCGGTGCCGCACGGGGTCGAGGTGGTGGCCTTTGACGAGGCCGTGCCCTATTACGTGCGCTGCCCCCAGGCCGAGGTGTCCGTGCTCCACGATTGGGTGCGCGATTTTTACCTCTCGGTCGAGGATTACCGGGGCTATGACCCCTTCGACGATAACCTGGCCGTCGCGCACTTCAGCGCGGTGCTGGAACCCGGCTCCGCCGTTACTTTCACTGCCACGTTGGACGCGGACGCCGAATTGGACGGGGCCGTCGTCCATCCCCTGCGCCGCGCCTACGAGGACGCGCTGATTGCGCAGGCCGGCGCGCCAGAATCCCCCGCCATCCGCCAACTCGTGCTCGCCGCCGACCAATTCATCGTCGAGCGCGCGCTGCCCGATGAACCGGAGGGGCGCACGGTGATGGCCGGCTATCACTGGTTCACCGATTGGGGCCGCGATACCATGATCGCGTTGCCGGGGCTGACGCTGACCACCGGCCGCCCGGAGGTGGCGCGGCAGATTTTGCGCACCTTCGCCCATTTCGTCGATCAGGGGATGCTGCCCAACCGCTTCCCCGACGCGGGCGAATCCCCGGAGTACAACACCCTCGACGCCTCGCTGTGGTACTTCGAGGCGTTGCGCGCTTACGTTGCGCACACAGCCGATGAGGACATCTTGCGCACGCTTTTTCCGGTGCTTCAGGAGATCATCGACTGGCATCAGCGGGGGACGCGCTACAACATCCACGTCGATTCGGCAGACGGCCTGCTCTATGGCGGCGAACCGGGCGTCCAGCTTACGTGGATGGATGCCAAAGTGGGCGATTGGGTGGTCACGCCGCGCATCGGCAAGCCCGTCGAGGTCAACGCGCTGTGGTACAACGCGCTCTGCGTGATGGCCGACTTCGCCCGCCGCCTCGGTGAACCGGACGCGGCCTATACCGAAGCCGCCGAGCGCGCCCGCGAGGGCTTCGACCGCTTCTGGAATGGCAGCATCGGCTACAAGTATTGCTTCGACGTGCTGGATGGCCCGGAAGGCCATGATCCCGTTATGCGCCCCAACCAGATCTTCGCCGTCTCGTTGCCGCACAGCCCGTTGAGCGAGGAGCGTCAGCGCGCCGTCATCCGGGCGTGCGAGCGCTATCTGCTGACGCCCAAGGGCCTGCGCAGCCTCGCGTCTGACGCGCCCGCCTATATCGGGCGCTACGGCGGCGACTTGACCACGCGCGATGCCGCCTATCACCAGGGCACGACGTGGGCCTGGCTCATCGGCCCCTTCGTGGCGGCGCACTGGCGCGTCTTCGGCGATGTCAAGCGCGCGCGGGCCTACCTGCGCCCGATGCTGCGCCATCTCGAAGAGCATGGCGTCGGTTCGATCAGCGAACTCTTCGACGGCGACTCGCCCTACACGCCGCGCGGCTGCATCGCCCAGGCGTGGAGCGTGGGCGAGTTCCTGCGGGTCTGGCATTTGCTGGAGGACGAGGGGTGAGCATCAAGCGGGCGGTTGTTTTGAAAAAAGTCCAAAAATCCGATTTTTTCACACGCGACCTACTACATCTATGAAATCGCACGCGAAAAATTTACATCTAGTACAGCGCGGCGGAAGTCCCTCCCCAGTTAGCCCCGCTCAGAGCGGATCGTCAGATCCGCGACTACGCGGCGAACCGGGGAACTGACGTTCCCCTTGGAGCAAATT
>SLSP01000427.1 GCA_007130345.1 Thermoflexales bacterium | reverse complement strand
TCCGCAATACCGCAAAAGTCACCCTGTTTGGGACACGGATAAACACAGATTTCACGGATAAAACCAAAAAAAATCCGTGTTTTTCCGTGTAAATCCGTGTCCTTACTTGAAAACAACCGGGGGACTTCTTCTTGTCACAGGGTTAGTTTTGCGCTACTGCCAAAATCCTCCTTATCTCGGCATTGGTTTTGACGTTTGACGCATGACGTTTGACGCACGACGTTTGACGACCGTTAGCACATAGCAGAATGGTTAAGCCGGTTTCTTTCGAGAACGAACCGTGTCCAATGGCGGATTCAGTGAGGTGGCTTATGAAAAAATCGACGGATACCCGGCGTCAACCGCGTGTGATCGTCTTCTCCACGCCTACGTGCTCCCATTGTCGGCACGTCAAACGGTACCTCAAATCCAAAGGCATCCGGTTTACGGATGTGGACGTGTCACGAGACGCCGGCGCGGCCAGGGATATGACGCGCCTCAGTGGTCAACAGGGCGTGCCGGTGATCAAAATCGGCGGGCAGGTGGTGGTCGGCTTTGATCGGCCCAAGATTGACCGTATTTTAGGGCTGTGAGCGCCACAACGCAGTTGCAGCCTTTAATCCCCATGCTATAATGGGTTTAGAGATAACCACAGAGCGAGGACGTGATGACCGAACCACAACGGGTGCTGATTTTGGATGATGATGAGGGAAATCGCAGGCTGCTGCAAATCGCGTTACGAACCGGCGGGTTCGCTAACGACTGCGCCGAGACCGGGGCCGAGGCCCTGGCATTAGCGCGCCAAAACACCTACGCCATTATGCTGCTCGATGTCAATCTGCCGGATATGAGCGGCCTGGACGTGTCGCAGACCATCCGGGCCACAAACGACGACGTGGTCATCATCCTCGCCACCACCGAAGACGATGACGCGATGTTCCGCCGGGCGCTGAATAAAGGCGCGGATGTCTTTATGGTCAAGCCTTTCGACATTGACCAGTTGCTCAAATTCTTCCAGAACCTCGATATGGATAGCCTGCGCGAGGCCGATGACCTGCTCATCGTGGGACACGCCATCACCCGCCGGTATCGACTGTAACCGGAACGCCGTCAAAAGCACAGCGAGGGCCATTGGCCCTCGCTGTTTGTGTGATGCGCGCCCTCATCGGCGGGGAATCGCCGCGATGACGGCCACGCCCAACGCCTCCACCTCGGCGCGGTCGCGCACGCGGGGATCGGCGTAGTGGGCCAGCGCCATCAGCCCTAGCCCCACTCCCGCCGCCAGCGCCAGGCGCAGCGCCGGGCCGAGCAGTTGTGTTCGCAGCGCGGGCGGCAAGGGGAAAGCCTCCAGCGCATCCACGCGCCGCGCTACCGGCCCCACGCCCTGCATCTGCGGGAAGTAGCTCGCGCCGTTCTCGGTCAACTCGTCGCTGACCGCCCGGCCTATCCATTCGATTTGCGCCGCGTCGGGCCAGGTCAGATAGATGACCAGCACCGATTCGGCGTAATCGCTGACCAGCGCGCCCTGGATGGCCGCCGGCGCCACGTCTACATCCCACGCGGCCACGCGCTCCGCCACCGCCCGCGCGAAGGCGTCCGTGTTGACGATGTTCGCCAGCCCCCGCGCGATGTATTCCGAGGTCAGCCACGCATAGTGGCGGTCGTAATCCGCCGAAAGCTCCGCCGCCGGCGCGCTGCCTGCCGTGTAGCGCGTGATGCTTTGGTAGACGGTGGCCGGGGCGCGATAGGTGAGGCCCACGTAAGCCGCCACGACTACCACCGGAATCGCGCCGAGCCACCACCAGCGCGCCAGGATTTTCAACCACACTTTGAGTTCCATCGTCACGCCGGCGCGATCATCGTATCCCACCAGCCGCGCAACCGGTCGGCGTGATGGCCGGGGATGAGCGTCAGGTGGTTGCCGAGGGGGGCTTTGAGCAAGTCCAGGACGTGTCCGCGCACCAGCCGGACTTCCACCTGGGTGCGGCAGAGGTCCGCGGCGTCGCCATCGCGCAGGATGTGGCCTTCGGCCAGCCACATCTGCCGCAAATCTACGCCGCCCAGACGCAGCAACGTGACCGGGCCAGAGCGCAGCGCGCCCTGGATGCCCACGCCCACCCCCGACTCGAAGTGGGAGCGCAGACGATAACGCTGCGTGAGGGTGCGCGGCACGGTGCAGTGCGCCAGCCAGAGCGTGTTCGCGTCGGGATCGAGCCGGGCGGGATTCGCCATCCACGGGAGTTGGCCGAGCAGGCGATAGGCCCACAGCATCGCTACGGTGGTCACGAGATCGCCCTCGCACCCGGCGATGACGCCCTCGTCGTTGAGTTGCGCCAGCGCGAAGCAGCCCGTCGTGCCGCGTTCCGTCACCAGATCGAAGCAGCGGACGGTGAGCGCGTCGAGTTCGCGCGCGTCCACAAGGTGCCGGAGCGCCACGTAGACGCGGGCGGCGGCGTGCAGCGCGGCGGCATCCGGTTCGCAGATGGCTTCGGCGTCGCGGGTCAGCGCCTCGACCACCGGCGCGACCCGCGCATCGGGCACGGCATCCAGGGCCGCGCTCACCGCATCGATGGTGAGGGGGATCACCTGCGGCCCCCACGTCGCTTGCACCACCTCGGCGGGGGGGCTGCTGGCGACCAGCCAATCGGACGGCGCGCCCACCAGCCCGATGCGCGCCTGGCGTAGGGCCTCGCGCGCGTGTAGGTCGTGGAGCGCGGTTTGCAAGCGCAGCAGTCCGGCGGTATCATCCGGCCCGGCCAGGTAGATCACGCGGCCCGGCACATCCAGTTGATGCAGGCGGGCCAGGGCCTCCAGCGCCGCCGGGAGCGCGTTGAAGCCGGGATGCGCCAGCAGATAAACCGGCGCGTCGGGGTGGCTCTCCCTGCGTCGCGCCCACAAGTCGAGCACGCGATGCTCCGTCCCGCCGGTGAGCACGAAGAAGCACAGCGGTTCCGGCGCGCTCAGGTCGCGTTCGGTGCGCCGCAGCCCACCGAGTTCGGCCAGCGCGTCGCCATACGCATCGACAAGCGCCGCGATCTCCGGCGCGTCGCGCAACGTCGCGCTGACCGTGATCCAGCTAAATAGAAGGTTCGGGTGTGTGTGCATACGGTGATTGTACCTTGCTTGGGAGAGAAAGCAAGGGGGGGGGGGAGCGGTGTCGGTTTCCAAGATGAGGAAGAGTTCGCTGTAAAGATTGCAGTGAAGTCTTGTTGAGTTATAATTAAAGGGCACTGGTTCAGTCAACTGAACCAATGCCCCAGGGTTTTCACGTGGTAGCCTTGTGCAAGCTCACTTCAGGATTTGAAAGAGATTGCTATAATCGTCAGTCCACATTCTAATGTTCCTTGTGCCAATTTCATCATGTGTTCTGGCGCGCGCGGTGATTGCGGGGACATCGAGTAAAGCGGAGTCGCGCGCCAGCAAGGCCCAAAGTGAAGGGTTACTGCCAAGCTCCTTATTCTCGGGTGTGCGAATAACGACCAATTCGAGATCGAAGTAGTCAGCTAATTGCATAACAACGGGAACGAGATCGAGATGGCGGTTCGAAATATTCACGGCCAGGATGCCTTCTGTTGATAAATGTTGCAGGTAAAGATCAATGGCTTCTTTGGTTATCAGATGAACGGGGACTGAACCGCTGCTGAACGCATCCATTACCAGGAGGTCGAATTGGTGGTTTTCGCCAAGTAACAATTCGCGTTCGAGTGCAATGCGCGCATCGCCCAAAATGACCGACATATCAGCCTGACTATCTTGCAGAAATGAAAAATATCCACCATATCCTTCTGCCAGTTCGATCATAGTTGGATTGATCTCGTATAATCGATACACATCACCCGGCTGCCCGTAAGTTGCCAATACGCCGATACCCAGGCCCAGGACGCCCACTTTCATTGGTTTGCCGCGTTTAGGATGGTTGAGTATCGCCAGTCCTATGCCACTTTCTTCGGTAAAGTATGATGTGGGTTTGTTTCTATAGTCTGCTGAGACAAATTGAAAGCCATGTTGTGTATATCCATCAATTAAAATATACGCAGTTTGGTTACGATACTCTTCAGTTTCTCGGACTCTGACAACACCATAGAAGTTGCGTTCACTCATAAGCACAGTAGAAGAAATGCCAATTGGATAATAGACGGAGAATATCAGAGTCACCGTCGCAATTGCGCCTACCAGCAGGTTGAAGAGAAACCGAGGACGTTCGGTTAAACTCTTGATAGGACGAATGTGCGCCACAACCGTTAGCAACAACCAAACCAGGGCCATCCCATAAGGCAATTCCCAATACCCTGTGAAGATAACCGGCGCGATGAAATTGACAAAAATTCCGCCCGCCGCGCCGCCAATGGAAACCATGAGATAGAACATTGTCAGATGAGCAGGTTGTGGACGCAAGCGGTACAATTCGCCATGACAGACCATAAAGCAGGCGAATGCCAGCACACTGTAGAGGCCAATCTGAATCATATAAGCTATTTGGGGGTGCATAATGAGGGCAATGAACCCTATTGTTGCGAGCATCAGAACCGCCGAAAAGAAGGGGCGGTTATACCAGCGTTCATTCTCAAAGGCGAGAATAAACGAGAGCAAGTAAAGGGTCAGCGGCAGAACCCATAAAAAAGGAACAGCAGCAACTTCTTGGGTCATTTGATTGGTGATTGCCAGGAGCATAAGCGAAGCGGTGCCGCTCAAAGTGATCCAGATAGCTATGCTTTTTATGGTGGGGCGGTCGCCGCCGGTTGTTGGCACGCGGCGCGTTGTGGTTGTGGGGGGCTTGCTGATGAATGATGCATACGCGGTCAGTAAACCAAAGACAATGTACAAACCTGACCAAATCCACCCCTGCCAGCGAAGAGAAAGCAAGGGTTCGACAATAATCGGATAGGATACTAATGCCAGTAGGGATCCAAGGTTGGACAGCGCATATAGCCGGTAGGGAGATTGTTCTGGAAAGATCCGGTTAAACCAGGCTTGTATAAGCGGGCTGTTTGTCGATAGCATAAAATAGGGCAAGCCGACTGAAACTGCCAGCAACATAAATATGTGACCAATCGGATTCTCTCCAGTGACCGGTTTCCACTCGACGGGTGGCGAAATAGGGGATACCCAAGAGAAACCCAGGACCACGAGCAAACTGATGGACAAAAGCAACAGGGCTGTGTGTACTTTCCACTGCCGGGGTGCTTCAATACGCCCGATCAGATAGTGTCCGTATGCGTATCCCCCGGTGAGCAAAACCTGGAAAAACAACATTACCGTTGACCAAACCGCTGAGGTGCCCCCAAACCAGGGCAGGATAAGTTTGGCGATCATAGGCTGAATCTGAAACAACAAAAAAGCAGAAAGACAAATACTTAGTGTGAAAACGATCATGATTAACCTCCAGGGTTGGTTTTTTGTAACAGATCAGTTTGTATGAGTGCGCTCTCGGCACCGTTCCTGAGGGCAGATGAATCGTACAATGCTTGCTGAAGCCGTTCCCAAGACGAGGACGCTATACTTTTGAGTTACAGAGCCTTTTGCCCACAAAATCGAAGTGTTACGATTTCTTTTGACGTG
>SLSP01000040.1 GCA_007130345.1 Thermoflexales bacterium | reverse complement strand
GGATTTTTTTGGTTTTATCCGTGAAATCTGTGTTCATCCGTGTCCCAAACAGGGTGACTTTTGCGGTATTGCGAAAAATCGGATTTTTTGGACTTTGTTCAGGGGACCCAGCGTATAGGCGCGGATCTGACGACAGGGCTAACCGAGACTTCCGCTGTGCTGCACTAGGCCGAGCGGGGCCGGGCCAGCGCGGCTCGTTCTTCTGCGCGGCGCTGCTGCTGCCGTTGCAGCAACAGCTTCCAGGCGTGCATCGCCAACGTCAAGCCGATGACGCCATACGCCACGAAGACGCGGAAGTATTCGCCGATCTGCGCGTCGCCGAAGATCTCGCGCCCGGCTGCCGGGGCGACGATGAACAGGGTGTGGAAGAGGAACACGCCGAGCAACGCCTGCCCGATGGTGGCCTTCGTCACCGTCGCACCGCCGATGAGAATCGCGGCGATGGAGTACAGGCCCACCTGCTCATAGCTGCCGTAGGTGCTGAACGCGCCCATGTTCTGCAAGAAGATGATGTGGCCCCACGCCGCCAGCACCGTCGAGAGGACGATAGCCGTGACGCGCACCCGATCCACCGGAATCCCGGAGACCTGGGCCACATGGCGATCCTGCCCCACCGAGCGCAGGTCTTGTCCGAGCTTGGTCTTGGAGAGAAAGGCGATGAAGGCGCACAGGCCGAGGATCGCCAGCCAGGTAGCGAAGGGCACCCGGATGTTTCTGATCAGGGAGTTGCTCATCCACAGAGACACGCCCCAGACAATCGCGCCCACCGCAACGAGGCCGCCCGGAATCAGCCGCGCGAGCGTGACACGCAGGTGTGGCCGGAAATACCGGTATGCCTGATACAGCAGGCCGCACGTCCCAAAAATGATCAACACGAGCGGGAAGCGCAGCGACAACAGGCCGTCCAGCCCGTACTTCAGCCCGCCGGTCAGGTCAACGGTGGTGCGAATCCCGACGCCGGAACTGAGTACCAACACGCGATTATCCATCGGGATCAGGCCGCCCACCAGTTGCAGGAAGATGAACTGATACCATCCGGCGGCGAAGAAGCCCAGAATCAGGCCCGTGATCATCTCCTGGCCTTTGGTGCGATTGAAGAGTTGCCCGGTCAGCGAACCGAGCAGCATCGCCAGCGGCGTCACCAACGCCATGCACAGCAGAATGCCGGCGAAGCCGGTCACGCCCCAGTGCGTCACGAAGATGATGACGGCCTGGGCCGCCATCGCCCCCAGGACGATGGAGAAGTTCAGCCCCATCCCGGCGATCACCGGGATGACCAGGGAGAGCACCAGGAACGAGTTGCGCGAGATGCGCGCGATGATGTCGCTGAGGTAGAGCAGCGCGTTCATCCCGGAGATCTGCAAGCCCGCCACGCTCAAAATGACGAACATAATCGTGACCATGTTCTTGGTCAGAAAGCTCACGGCAGCCTGTTTGAAGTCAAACTGCCGCGCGCGGGTTAAGATGGTTTCGGGGGTCATGCCTCGCCTCCTGTTTGGGTCAGCGCGTAGAGGATGATGCCATTCTGGATGATGATGCGCGAAATCTCGGCCATACTCGCCATATCGGTGGTGAAGGCGTTGGCGACCGGCATCGCCACGACCAGGATACCCTGGAAGAGGAAGGTGCCGATGATGACGTGGGCGATGTTGGCCTTTTTGATGGAGGCCCCGCCGATCAGGATAGCCGCCACCGCCACGAAGGGCATAAACATCGGCCCTTCGTAAAGCTGCAAGAAGCCGAAGCTCTGCGCGTAGACCAGAATCCCCACCGCGCCGAGCATCGTGGAGATGACCGTGCCCAGGATGCGATACTGGTCCACGTTGATCCCGGCGGCCTCCGCGAAGCGCGGGTTATCGCCGGCCGTGTACATCGCAATCCCGTGTTTGGAGCGCATAAAGAGCCACATCAGGAGGCAGCAGAACAGGAAGAAGAGCAGCAGGCCGGTGGGGATCACCAGATCGCCAATGGAGAAGGCCAGATAGCGATTGAGCAGTTGCGTGACCCCGCGATTGGCTAACGCGATAGTGACGCGCACGCCGCGCCCGATGGGCCAAACCATCTCCGGGCTTTTGAAGGGCAGCACCAGCCACGCGATCTTCATCACCGAAACCGCCGAGAAGCCCACAAAAGTCGCCAGCATCATCTCCGACCCCTTGACGCGGTTCAGCAGCCAGCCATAGCCATATCCCACCATGACGGCCAGCGGCATGGAGAAGAGAATCGCGGCGAAGAAGTTGACGAAGCCATCCAGCCGCAACTCGATGGCGACCAGGCCGCCCACCAGGCCGCAGAGGATGCCGAGCGAGACGCCGAAGTTCGGCCCGATCCCGCTCACAATTGCCGGCACCATCGCCAGCACCAACACGCCGTTCATCCCGATCCGCACCAAACTGGAGGACATCAGCTCTGCAAAATCCATCCCCAAGACTATGGCGGTAACGCATAAGAACAGGAAAAATCCCAGGATGATGAGGCGCGGAATGCCAAAATTGCGCACAAACCCCTTGATAACGTCGTTCATAGTTTAAGCTCCTTCTCGCGCGCTTTGCCCGGCCATCAATAGCCCGAAATTCACATCGGAATCGTCGGGCCGCAGAATCCCGGCCACCTGCCCCCCAGAGATGATGGCGATGCGGTCGCACACGCTGCGCAACTCGGCCAACTCGCTGGAGGTCATCACGATGGTCTTCCCCAACGCCGTGTTCAACTCGATCAAGGTCTCCAGCACCAGACGCTTGGCCCCCACGTCGATGCCGCGCGTCGGTTCGGAGACAAAGAGAATGTCAGGTTCCAGGGCCAATGCGCGGGCGATGCACACCTTCTGCTGATTGCCACCGCTGAGGCGCTTGACCTCCTGCGTCGGCCCGGTGCAGCGGATGTCCAGGTCGCGGATCATCTTGTGCGCGTGCTGCCGCATTCCCGCGCTATCTATCTGCGTCAAGAACCAGAAGCGGCGGATAAAGCGCTCCTGATTCTGCATCGCGGTGACGGCGATGTTCAGCTCGATGGACGAATCCAGGAGCAGGCCCACCCCCCGGCGATCCTCCGACACAAAGGCCAGCCGCCGCCGGATAGATTCGGGCGTGTTGTTGAGCGGCAAAGGTTGGCCGTTGACCTGCACCTGGCCGCGTGAGGGGTATAGCCCCATAATGCCGTTGGCGATGCCGATCTTGCCCTGCCCGGCCAGCCCGCCGATGCCGAGGATTTCGCCCTGGCGCACTTCCAAACTCAGGCCCTTGACCTCCTCGCCGGGCATCTCGACAACCAGGTCACGGATATCGAGGGCTACCGCGCCATCGCCCGGCGGTTGGACGCGATGCACCAGCTTCTCGATCTTGCGCCCGATCATCAGTTCCGCCAACTCGTACACGCTGGTCTCGGACTTGGGCTTGGTCGCCACCAGCTTGCCATCGCGCAGCACCGTGATGTTGTCCGCCACCTCCATCACCTCATCCAGCCGGTGGGTGATGAACAGAATGGCAATCCCCTGCGCCGCGATCGTCTCCATCGCCCGCAACAGATGCGCGGCTTCGCTCTCGGCCAGCACCGCTGTCGGCTCGTCGAAGACGATCAGCTTGATGTTGGTCTTGTCGATTTCGCGGGCGATCTCGGTAAACTGCATATAGCCCACCGGCAAGCCCGCCACCTGCGCGAACTCCTCGATGCCGATGTCCAGGCTGTCCAGCGCGCGGCGGGCGTCGGCGCGCATCACCTGCATATCCAGGGACTTCAACCGCTCGCCGAACACGCGGCTCACGGGGTTCTCCTTGAGGATTTCGCGGTTGAGCTTGATGTTTTCGGTGATGGTGTAGTTGGGCAGCAGCATAAATTCCTGATGCACCATCCCAATCCCCAACTGCATCGCCGCGTAAGGCGAGAGGATGTCCGCCGGCTGCCCATCGAAAACGATCTGCCCGTCGAACCCGCCGGTCTCGTGGATAACCGACATCCCAAAGAGAATGTTCATCAGCGTGGACTTGCCCGCGCCATTTTCCCCCACAATCGCGTGGATTTCGCCCGGTTCCACGGCCAGGTGGATATCTTTAAGCACCTGCGTCCCATAATAGCTTTTGCTGATACCCGTCATATTCAACAAATACTCTGCCATCTATAGTCCCTCCTTAAACTCCCCTGCAAGGACAAGGTTGCCCGTCAGGGCAACCTTGTCTGTTCTGCTAATTGAAACAGCCAACCTGCAAGACCGTTCCTTCTTCAGCTTCAGATGGGCTAGAAGTCGAGACCGAAGATGATGTGGTCAGAGAGGTATAGAAAGTAGTTGTCGGTTCCGGTATACTCGGTGAGCGTGACGGCACCGCCGGCGATGTTCTCCATAATCGCTTGCAGCCGGGCCTTGTCCACGCGCCCGTCGGTCTCGCCGTTGATCCAGGCGATGGCGTATTCCACCCCGGCCTCAATGAACATCATGTTCACGGGCACGGGCCAGGTCGCCACGCGGCCTTCGGCGCCGGCGTCGCAAACGTGATCATCGATGGCCTGCAACATCCACTCCACATCGCCCCGATGCTCTTCGGGCACTTCGATGCCGAGGGCGGCGGGTAGCGCGTGGTAAGGGGAGGGGCAACACTGCACGGGGAAGATGCCACCGTACTCGATGGACTGGCGGATCAGGGGTTCCATCATCGCGCAGTTGGTGCCGAAGACAGCCGTCTGGGGGCCGTACTCGGCGATCTTGCGCGGCACGTCTTCCATGATGAACTGCTGCGTGCCGGGCACACCGGCGTCACCGGTGGGATCGGGGGCGTCCTCATCCACAAACCGGAGGCCCAATTCCTCAGCGCGATCCTTCATCAAAGCGCGGCGTTGCGCCAGCAGTTCGATGGACATATGGCGGGGGAAGGAGTAGTGAACCAGCACCTCCGCGCCCATAGCGTATGCGTGATCGGCGATCTGCGCGCCGCGACCCAGGTCATCGGTATTCAGAACCAAATCGCCCTTCTGCGCGATGATGTCCGGGTCTTCCTGGGGCGCGCCCAACACGAAGAACATATCGGGGCGGATTTCCCGCACCCTATCCACCGCCGCCACCGCGCCGGGGACGGCCTGCACCATAACGATGGCCTTCACGTCAGGGTCCGAGGCCATTTCCAGCATATTGGTGATGGTGGTCTCCTGCTCCTGCATAAAGCGGTCGGGGTACGTGGTGTGCAAGATGCGATCTGAGCCGTAACGGCGCACCATCTCTTCCGCCATGCGGAACTCTTCCTCGTTCTGGGTCACGGTACTGGACATGATACCGATCTTCCATTCGCCCGTCGCGGTGTCGCCGCCATCGCCTTGACAACCGACCACGCCCAAAGTCGTGGCTAATACCAGCAAAACTAACAGCATTTTCTTAAACACGATTCTCCTCCATAGGTTAAATTGTTGGGGATTAAAGTACCACCTCATACCGTAATGTTCCGAAATCGCCTCCTTTCTCTTCCAAAGCACACCGGGACACAAGCGTACACTTGTGCCCCACATTCGATAGAACGACAGCCTGGAAACAGGCCCGCCTGTTCTGGTTTCATTGTAAAAGTTTATGCGAGTATGTCAACCCCCCTGG
>SLSP01000566.1 GCA_007130345.1 Thermoflexales bacterium | reverse complement strand
GATAAACACAGATTTCACGGATAAAACCAAAAAAATCCGTGTTTTTCCGTGTAAATCCGTGTCCTTACTTGAAATCAACCGGGGACTTCTTCTTGTCACAGGGTTAGTTTTGCGCTACTGCGCATAATGACTTCTGGAGACAATCACAGATGAAAACCATCGACACCTGAAACGAGGCCACACCTATGTTTCACTGGCACGAGGACTGGCAAGACTTAGCCCCCACAGACCAGCAGAATAGCCTGCGCCCCGCGCAGTTGTTGCAAACGATTCTACCCATCTTCATCGCGCTGGCCGGTATCTACGTCATCATCGCGCCGGGGCTGTATGCCGACCCCCGCCCGATTTGGATCAGCGCGGCCCTAGTCGTCCCACTCTGGCTGATGGCGCTGTATCTAACCCGCGCGTCCCATTGGCGACGCGCCGGCACGCTCTTCTTGAGTGGTCTGTGGCTCAGTGTGACCATCCTCTTTAGCGCGCACGGGAGCCTGTCCCCCAGTCTCGCCGGGATGTACCTCATCATCATCTTCACCGCCGGCCTCTTTATGGGGCAACCTGTGGCCTGGCTATTTGCCGCGCTGACCGTTCTCACCTATTTCGGTATGCCTTACGCCACCGCGCGCGGCATCATCACGCCCCCGCCACCCGTGCTCACATCGGCCTCCAGCAGCCTGGGATGGCTCATCAACCTGCTCCTCGCCCTCATCACCCTCTATTTCATCGAGCGCTCCTTCACCGAAGCGCTCAAATACGTGCGCTGGCGCGAATCCATCCACATCATCAACGAGCAAAAGTATCGCTGCGTGGTCGAGAACGCCAATGAGGGCATCGCCGTGATGCAGGAAGGGCAGATGCGCTATCTCAATACCAGGGCGTTGGCCGAAGTGGGCCTCACGCCGGACGAGATCTATACCCTGGACTTTATGGAATTCATCCATCCAGAGGATCGTGAACTCGCTCAGGAGAACTATCGCCGCCGGTTGGCCGGCGATCCCGTCCCCGACACGTACCGGCTGCGCATCCTGACGCCGTCCGGCGGACTGCGCTGGCTCGAAGTGCGCGCGGTGTGCATCGAGTGGGACGAGCAGCCCGCCACACTCAACTTCTTCAGCGATGTCACCGAGCAGATCGAGGCCGAGCGCGCCCTCCGCGAGAGCGAGGCCCGCTATCGACGGCTCACCGAGAACGCGCGGGATATGATCTACCGGATGACGCTCCCCGACGGCGCTTACGAGTACGTGAGCGCGGCGGCCACGGAGATCACGGGCCATCCGCCAGAGGCGTATTACCAGAACCCGGAGCTTATCTGGGAGATCATCCACCCGGAATGGCTCCCCTACCTCGTGGCGGTGCGCGAAGGGATGCGCGCGGGAGTCGTGCCCCTCACTTACGAGTATCAGATCGTCCACCCCGCGGACGAGATCCGCTGGCTGGACGAGCGGGCCGTCATCATCCGCGATGACGCGGGCCGCCCCATCGCGGTCGAGGGCATCATCACCGACATCACCGAGCGCAAACGCGCCGAAGACGCGCTGATCCAGGCCAACAGTCTGCTCGAAGCCGCCATTGCCAGTTCCCCTGCCGGCATCCTCATCGCCGACGCCCCCGATGTGACCATCCGTATGGCAAACCGCGCGGCCCTGAACATCCGGGGGCCGAGCGCCGAGTTGCTGGTTGACATCCCCCTGGAGCAGCATCCCAACCGCTGGCAGACCTTCCATCCTGATGGCACGCCGTTCGCGGCGGATCAATTGCCGCTCTCGCGGGCTATCTTGCACGGCGAGACCTCGCATAACGTCGATACCATCATCCGCCGCGCCGATGGCGAAGCCCGCTGGGTGCTGGCTAACGCGGCCCCCGTGCGCGACAGTCAGGGCAATATCATCGCCGGGGTGGTGGTCTTCCCCGACATCACCGAGCGCAAGCGCGCCGAGACCGCATTACAACGCCGGAACCGCGATCTGAGCCTGCTCAATCGCGTCATCAGTACCGCCTCCTCCACGCTCAACCCGGTCGAAGTGTTGCGCGTGCTCTGTCAGGAGTTGGCGCAAGCCTTCGATGTGCCCCAGGCCGCGGCCACGCTCATCACGCCCGGCGAGGATACCGCGCTGGTGGTAGCCGAATACCGCGCCGAAGGGCGACCCAGTGGACTGGGCTTGGTCTTCTCACTTGAGGAACCGGCAACGGCCCATATCCTCCGCACGCGGGAACCCCTCTTCATCCCCGACGCCCAAACCGATCCGCTGATGAAGGACTCCTGGGCCGAGATGCGCTATCGGGGCACAGTCTCGATGCTGCTGGTTCCCGTAGTGGTGCGCGGGCACGTCATCAGCACCGTAGGACTGGATGCGCTGGAGAGCAGAAGCTTCACCGAGGATGAGCTTGCGCTCATCAAGAACGCCGCGACAGCGGCGGGCCAAGCACTGGAAGCCGCCAATCTGCATCAGGAGCTTCAGCAACACGCCGAGGCATTGGAGGCCACGGTGTCCTGCCGCACGCAAGAGTTGCGCGAGGCCCTCCAGCAGGCCCGCGCCGCCGACGAGGCCAAGTCTCGCTTCCTGAGCAACGTCAGCCACGAGTTACGCACCCCGCTCACCAGCATCCGCCTGTACCTGAGCCTGCTCAGCCCCGGCGAGCGCGAGCCGCACCGCCGCTACATCGAGAGCCTGACCCGCGAATCCCTACGCCTCCAAACCCTGATCGAGAGCCTGTTGACCCTATCGCGGTTGGACTTGGGGAAAATCACCCCCCAAAGGAACCGCACCGATCTCAACAAACTGCTCCAAACCCTCGCCCACGACCGTCAGCAACTCTTCGAGCAACATGGACTGGCCCTCCAAACTGAGTTCGCCACCGATTTGCCGCCCGTCCACGCCGATGTCAAGCTCCTGGAGCAGGTTGCCACGAACCTGCTGACCAACGCGATGCACTACACCCCCGCCGGCGGCGAAGTGCGTCTGAGCACCGCCTGCCAGGACAACGGCCATCGTTGGGTGACGTTCTGCGTGGCCGACACGGGGCCGGGCATCACCGAGGCGGATCAGCGCCATCTCTTTGAGCGCTTCTATCGCGGTGAAGCCGGGCGCACCAGCGATATGTCGGGCACGGGGCTAGGGCTTTCGATATGCAAGGAGATCATCGACCTGCACGCCGGGCGCATCACGGTCGAAAATCCGTCACACGGGGGGAGCATCTTCACAGTGTGGCTTCCGAGCGAGCCTTGAGGGAGCGCGGCACGCCCCACCAACCGCGATTCAAACCGGCGCGGTTGTGAAGTCGCCGGAGCGTAACATCGCCACCAGTTCCACCTCGTCGGCGGGCACATCCGGCAGCACGTTGTAATAATCGCCGAGCCAGTCGGCGTCGTGGGCATCAGAGTTGCTCAGCACCGCCATATCGATCCGCGCGGCTATCCGCCGGATGCGCTGTTCCATCCCCCTCGGCGTGTTGTGCGAATACAACTCAACCGCGTCCGGCGGGAAGCGGCGCAGCCTGACGCTAATGGGATGGTAGCGGAAGGGATGAGCCAGCGCCAAAAAGCCTCCCCGCTCCCGCACAAAAGCGTGCAACGCGGCATAAGACCACGTCCGCGTTTCCAGCAGCGTGTCGTGGACGCCTATCACCAGGACGTGCTCGCTGCGCAGGCTGATTTCAATGCCGCTAAAGACCCGAAACGGCGCGAACCGGGCATTGAGCGCGGCCACATGCTCCCGCGGCACCAGCCGATTGTGGTCGGTAATCACCAGCGCGTCCAACCCCCGTGCGATAGCCGCTCGAATCAAATCCCCTTCAGCAACACGCGAGCAAGGCGACCGCTCAAGCGTGTGCGTGTGTAAATCGATCTTCACACAATCTCCTTTGTCAAACGTGGTACGTCAGGCGTGATGCGTCAAACGTCAGGCGTCAAACGTCAAACGTCAGGTATCAAACGTCACGATTCAGAAGAGCCAGGTTTTGACGTTTCACGTTTCACGTTTCACGCTTCACAAGTGTAACCCAAACCCCACAAAAATCAACCGAATTCATACCAAACAGCCCAAGCAGAGTTGAGAAGCCGCCGAGACCTGCTATAATCCGGGCAATAGATTCCAACTCCAAGAACCGAGGGCAGGTGACAATGACGATAATGACTATCGGCCTTATTGTGAACCCCATCGCGGGGATGGGCGGCAGCGTCGGGCTAAAGGGCACCGACGGCGAAATGTACCGCCAATCGTTGGCATTGGGCGCGAAGCCGGTCGCGCCCAACCGCGTGGCAACGATGCTCGCGGCGTTGCGCCAGCCAGAGCGCGTCGCGTGGCTGGCAGCGCCCGGCGCGATGGGCAGCCACGCCCTGGCAAGCCAGGACATCCCCCACGAAACCGTGGGCGACGTCGTGGGGGAGACCACCGCCGAGGATACCCGCCGCATCGCCCGCGCGATGATTGAGGCAGGAGCCAAGCTGCTGGTCTTGGTCGGCGGGGACGGCACCGCCCGCGACGTCTACGACGCCATCGAAACCCGCGCGCCTGTGGTGGCGGTTCCGGCCGGCGTCAAGGTCTACAGCGGCGTCTTCGCCCTGAATCCCCGCGCGGCGGCGGAACTGGTGGATGCGTTCGTCACGGGGGCTGGCGTCACCGAGCAGGAAGTGCTCGACATCGACGAGGCCGCCTATCGCGAAGACCGGCTGGCGGCCCAACTCTACGGCTATTTGCTGGTTCCCGACGCGCCACGCTACATCCAGGGAGGCAAGCAGGCTTCGAGCACGGCGCCCACCATCGAAGAGAACAAACGCGACATCGCCGCCAGCATCATCGAGTCGATGGACGCGGAGACTCTGTACCTGCTGGGGCCGGGAACCACGATCAAGGCCATCGCCGAGGCGCTGGATGTGCCCAAGACCCTGCTCGGCGTGGATGCCGTGTGCGGTGGCGAGCTGATAGGCGCGGACATCAACGAGCAGGCGATCCTGGCGCTGCTGGAGGCGTACCCGCGCCGCGCCATCGTCGTGACGCCCCTGGGAGGCAACGGCTTCATCTTCGGACGCGGCAACAAGCAGTTCACGCCAGAGGTGTTGCGCCAGGTCGGGCGCGAGCGCATCCTCGTGGTGGGCGCCGCAGAGAAGGTGCAATCGCTCCCTTGCCTCCGTGTGGACACCGGCGCCCCCGACACCGACGCGCTGCTCACCGGCTATATCGAAGTCACCACCAACTACCGCCAGGCCCGCGTCATCCGCGTAACCTGAACGCGGTGCTGATGGCCTACTATACTAACCGCAATTGAATTTTCCATTTTACCACGGAGACACGGAGGACACTGAGGTTTTTGCGCGGGTTTCTCTGTGTTCTCCGTGTCTCTGTGGTGAATTTTTAGCGTGCGTTTAGTATACTTCCCCCGCCCCGGCGGCCCCACCGACCTCGCCTAACCCACATCCCGCAGCCGCGCCACCCGCGCCGCGAACGCCGCCGCCCACGTCACGTCGTGCGTGACCAGGAGCACGCTCATCCCCGCAGCGCACCAGGCGCGGAGCATGTGGCCCAGCGCCGCCTTGCGCGGCCCATCCAGCCCGCGCGTCGGCTCGTCGAGCAGCAGCACG
>SLSP01000551.1 GCA_007130345.1 Thermoflexales bacterium | reverse complement strand
TGCGCTTGAAACCCTGAGTGACTAACTATCGCCTAGAGTTTGCGGCTCACCGCACAGACCACTACATATAGGAAAAATCCTCGATTATCCACTACCTGTAGTAGGTCTCGACTGTTTTTCCGCAGGTGATAATAAGTCACTCAGGGGCTTGAAACGGCCAAAAATTGGAACTCTTATTTCGCACTCATTCCTAAGTGTGGTGCTACCTCTTCTTTCCATAGGATTAGTTTTACGCCAATTTCTGGGATACCCATAGCTTGGATGACTATTGGGACCAGACGCACGCCGTTGAATTTGAAGTCCGCGCCAAGCGAAGACGCCGGATTACCCTCGATCCTGACCTTTACACACGGCTCGAAACTCAAGCCCGCGCAAAAGGTATTTTGCCAGAAACCCTGGTCAATTTATGGTTGGGTGAACGGTTAGGACAGAGCGGATAAAAACCCAGTAGCAACTCAGTATAGCGCACATCGAAAGATGCAAACAAGCCCGGCACATGCCGGGTTTGTTCGTTGTGACGCCATTGCGCGGATTAGCGCTTCTGATGCATCTGCACAAAGCGAGCGATGGAGCGGTCATACGTGCGCTCTACCTCTGGCGGGAAGAGGCAGCCCGGCAGTTCCCCATTGCGGCGATGGTAGACGATGCACTCGCAGCACAGGCCCTTGCGCGGGCACGGGTCGTAAGTACAGGTGCAGTTGGCCGTGTTCTTGGCTTGGTTACATTTCATCGGTGTCCTCCTTGTGTTCGCTGATCCATTCGGTCATCCGTCGCGCTTCTCAGCTATTGTAACCACCAACGCGCTTTTGCGCAACTTGACCTCTCAGGGGCGTGAAGTGACCGCCACCGTAATAAAACGGCAGACATCCCGTGTGGCTTCTGGCTAACCGAGCGTGGGGCTAGTGACGCTCGGGCACCGGGTCGGTGGTGTAGGGTATTGTAACCACCGACTCCCCGCCGCGCATACGGGTTTGCAGAAAAGTGTTAAGCGCGTCCAAATCGGCGAAGCTCAATTTTTCGCCGGTTCCTACATGCTCGAGCTGGATGTGCCACGCGGACATGGTGCCCGGGCGCCATAATCGCATCAAATACGAGACATATTGTGTCTGGGGAGTATCTTTTCCAATGGATGCCATTATAACCTCTTTTTGGTCAGACTTTTGTAGTCTTCTACCATGCATACCAGTTGATATTTTTGCCAAGCGGGTATAGTATTAGGATTAGAGGGGGGAGCATGTGAGCGTGCCTTCTGGTTATTTCCTCAACGGTTAGAAGCCTCAAGAGGATGGGAGTTTCTGGCCCGGCGCATCCACGAAATGCCTGGACTCCTGGACGTTTGACGCCGAAAAACGTCCCGCCATTTTGATCATCAGAAACCCCACAGAGACGTTCTCTGTTGAACGTGCCGCCCCATCTTAGCACCATTATAAACGGCTATCGTTACAAAATCGTTACAAAACAGGGGAAATTCTATGAAGGAGCTTCAAATTGCCCTGCTAGGGGGATTTCGCGTGACTGTGGGGGAAGAACTCGTGACGAATTTCCCCACGGATGCCACGCGGGCGCTGCTGATCTACCTGGCAACCAATCCCCAAACGCTCCATTCCCGCGTGGAATTAGGCACCTTTTTGTGGCCGGATCAACCGGAATCTGAGGTGCTCAACAACCTGCGTCAGACCTTGATCCGCCTGCGCCGGGTGCTTCCGGAGCACGACGACGCCACAGATTTTTTGGAGATCACGCGCCAAACGCTCCGCTTTAATCCCCAGAGCGATTATACGCTGGACGTGGCCCGCTTTCAAGCCCTGGTAGCCGAGACCCAGGCGCATCCCCATCGGCGTGTGGCCGCGTGTCCTCATTGCATCCGGCTTCTGAAAGAGGCCGCGCAGCTCTACCGGGGCGATTTCCTCGCGGGCTTTAGCTTCGACAGTCTGCCCTTTGAGGAGTGGATGGTGCTCTTGCGCGAGCGACTCCACCGCCAGGTGATGGTGTTGCTTCACCAGTTGACGACCTACTCCCGGCATTGTGGGGACTACCGGCGCGCGCAAGAGTATGCCCAGCAACAGTTACATCTGGAACCCTGGAATGAGGAGGCCCACGGGCAATTGATGCACGCCCTGGCTATCAGCGGGCAGCGGAGCGCGGCGCTGACTCAGTACGAGCTTTGCCGTCGCAATCTGGCCGAGGAGTTGAATGTAGAACCCGGCCTCGAAATCCGCGCGCTCTACCGACGCATCCGCGACGGCGTGATTACCCCCGAAGACACGCCCTTGCACAACCTCCCCATCCAACTCACCACCTTCGTCGGGCGCGAAGCCGAACTGGAGCAACTCCGTGTCTGGCTCGCCGATTCTGCCTCCCACCTTGTCACCATTGCGGGGGATAGCGGGATGGGCAAAACCCGGTTGGCATTGGCTGCCGCGCAAGAAATGCGCGGCTGCTTTGCCGATGGCGTCTGGTTCGTTCCCCTGGCCGATATCGAGGCCCCGGAAGCCGCGCCGCGCAATCCATCAGAGGGCACGCTGATCGCCGCTATCGCCGCCAGCCTGAACATCTCCGCCCCGAGTCACACCCTCCAGGAAGATCTCCGGCAGCGCGTTCTGACGACGCTCCAGCAACAGGAACTCTTGCTGGTTCTCGACCATCTCAAACCCGCGCTACTGGAACGCGATGCCGCGTTCTTGCTGCGGATGCTACGCCAGTGCCACAAAATGATGCTCTTGGTCACGGCCCATCACCGCCTGAATTTCCAGACCGAGCGCGTGCTCCACATCACCGGCATGGACATCCCGCCCTCCGCGCAAAGCCCCGACGCCGCCCAATATGACAGTGTCCGGCTCTTTGTGGAGCGCGCGCGCCACGTCGCCAGGGGCTTTGTTCTCGATGACACAACGCTGCCCGCGATTCTGCGCATCTGCCGCGCCGTTGCCGGTAATCCCCTGGGCATCGAGTTAGCCACCGTCTGGATGGCGAAGTTCTCGCCCTCGCAGATCGCGCGCGCCATCGAGCAGGATATGGCGCAGTTGACGACGCAAGCCTGGGATGTGCCGGAGCGACATCAGAGCCTCCAGGCCGTCTTCGTGGGGACGTGGCGCGGCCTCTCGCCCGTGGAACGCGGAGTCCTGACCCAACTCGCTATCTTCCGGGGGAGCTTTAGCCGCGAGGCCGCCGAAGTGGTCATCGCGCATCCCCTGGACGGGCGCGCCGGCAATGTCGATATCGCGCGCGTGCTCGAAACGCTGATTCGGCGCGCGCTTTTGCAGGAGACCGCGGGGCAGCGTTACCAACTCACGGGACTGTTGCGGCAGTTTGCGCGGCAGCAACTTGACGCCCTGGAAGCCTCGCAGATAGCCCAACTGCACGAGCGCCACAGCGACTTCTTCCTGACGCTGCTCGGTCGGTGCGGCGCGATGTATGGTACACCGGAGACTGGCAAGGCGCACCGCGCGGTTGCCGCCGATTGGAGTAACATCCGCCCGGCCTGGGATTGGGCCGTGCGGCACAAAAACGCGGCGTTATTAGACGTGGCTCTGGACGGTTTGCACTGGTATATGTACGGTCAGGGTTTGATCGAAGACGGCGAAGCCACGCTCGAAGTGGCGCGTTGGCGGCTGCGATCCGAGCTAGAGACCCCGGAAGTGCCCCGCGTTATGGCGCGGTTCTATACGCGGCTGTTGATAGCGCAAGCTCACTTCCGCAATCACCTGGCCCAATACGACCGCGCGCGAGAAGCTCTGCAAACCGCGTCGGAATTGTGGGCGCAGCAGCAGCGCAAGGCTGCTCCGGCGCCCATGTGGGCCGAAATTCAGCTACAGTGGGGCGTTTCACTCAGGTACCAGGCCGACTATGCCGAAGCCCGCCAACGTTGCCATGAGGCATTGGAGCTGGTTGAGGAGGGGAGTGGCTGGCATATCTACAGTCTTCAAGAATTGAGCCGGGTGGCCGCGAGCCAGACAGAGCTACCCGCCGCGCGCGCGTTAGCGATGCAGGCATTACAACGCTGTGAGGAGCGGACCCTTCCCCTTACTGAAAGCGTCGTGCTGAACTGGTTGGGCGACCTGGCTATCCAAGAACGCGCCTATACCGAGGCGGTTGATCATCTGGATCGCAGCCTGCGCTTGTGTCTCCAGGTCGGGAACCGGTTCTATGAGCAGCGCATCCGCTATAATCTGGCCCGCTTGTGGCGGTTACAGGGGAACTACTCCGACGCGCTGAGGAGCTTCGAGCGTGTCTTGAAGTTCTTCCAAAATAAGGGTGCCCGGCGCGATGAAGGGTTGGCCTGGATGGGCCTGGGTCACGTCACGCTCCAACTCGGGGACTTCGAGCGCGCCCATCACGCCCTGGGACGCGCGCTGCACATCAGTGAGGAATTGGCTACACGGGATATGAAGGGCGAGGTGTTGGGGCTGTTGACCAACCTGGCATGTCAATGGGGGCGACCGCAGGCCGCATCAGGCTACAGTATGCGCGCCGTTCATGTGGCTCAGGAAGTGGGCAATCGCGCGCTGCATTGCCAACTCTTGATATTCCTGGGCCACACCTGGTACTTGCTGCACCAGCCACACCGCGCCGGCGAAGTGTATTATCAAGCCCAAGACCTGCACCAGGAGATCGGCTACGCCAGGCCCAACCTCGACATCCTGACAGGACTGGCTGCTGTCGCTTTGGCCGAAGACGATACTGCGGCTATGGAGCAGCACGTCCATGCGTTGTTGGAAATACACGCCCAAGACCCGACGTTGACCGGGGTTGAGAATCCTGGGCGATCCTTCTTGACCGCGATCCGCGTGCTGCGGGCGCTGCACGACCCCCGCGCCACCGAATGTCTCGACATGGCCCGCGCCTGGTTGATGCAGCGCAGCGCCAACATCAACGACCCGGCCGCGCGGCAGACTTTTATGGAGAACGTGCCCGCCCACCGCGAACTTCTGCGCTTGCATTAGTCTCATAAAGTATGTGCGCAGATTCACTAGCGGACACTTTAAGTTTGACAATTTTGACACAGAGATACACAGAGGCAACACAAAGACTCACAGAGATTCATAAACAGAGCAACTTTGCCGGTCAGTGGCGTGTTTTTAAGCGTAGCGGCACTTCTGAAGCTCTAAAACGTGCCTGCAGTTGGACTGAGCGCAGAAAAACCTCTGTGTATCTCTCTTAAAAATCTCTGAGTCCCTTGAATTTCAAAAAAGTGTCCGGTAGTGAAATCGCGGACTTTGCCCAAATTTTCCATTTCCTGCGCGTGCGGCTTGCGGATGTCGCGCGGGTCGTGCAACAAAATCACGCGGGAAGCAGACTCCAACGCCGCGACACTTCGCTCGCGCAACGCGGCAGCCGAACTGTCGGCATCCACTTCCGATTTCAGGGAGCCATCAACCAATCGCTTGTACTTGGCGAATTCGGCTTTATCCCGTGAGAGCGTCCAGAGCCGGATCGTCTGATTGGCAATGATGTCCCGTACTAAATCCGTGACATTACGCACAATTCTGCTATCTTTGAAGGTGTCCAGTAATCCGCTTAAATAGTTTGAAAGTTTCATTGTAGCCTCCAGTGGGTTGAGTTTAGGGTAGGATACTAT
>SLSP01000414.1 GCA_007130345.1 Thermoflexales bacterium | reverse complement strand
CTGAAAAAAGTCCAAAAATCCGATTTTTCCACATGCGACCTACTACCTATATGAAATTCGCACGCGAAAAATCTACATATAGTATCAAGGTTCTAAAAATCGGATTTTTTAGGGTTCTTTCAGGAGACTCAAAGCTGTTTTGTGGCGCGCGCGCGGGGAAGAGGCTTACTTCTGTTCTGCTTGAAGGGGCGACACCAACCCGATCCGAATGTCGTTGGGCAGTGCGGCCCCGGCTTCCACTTCGGGCCACAGAATCAAGGGCGGCATTGCCACCAGCGAGGAAGAGAGGCGCGTGGCGTGGAGGTCATCGTGCAGATAGGGACGCTGTCCACAGTGAAGCGCGTCGCAGTTGGCGTTGGCTTGGGGGCCGCATTGCCGCCAGGGACAGGTACGTCCCAGGTATTCGCCGTTGGGGTCGGCGAGATAGACTTCGGCAGTGTGGTTGAAGCTCTGCGCGTGGCCCTGAAGCCGCCGTGCTTCCTCCGCCAACCGGGTGAGATCGGCATCGCCGGTGATGCTCACCAGCAGATCCGCGCCGGCGGGATCGGGCTTGGTCGTCGCCAGCGACCCGATGAGGGCCACGCGGGTGATGCCGGGAAGCTGGCGCACGGCCCGTGTGAAGTTCAGCACCTCGACGATGAGGCGGGTGCGCGCGCCGGTGGGTTGCGCGTCTTCCGGCGTGGCCGGGACAACGCCCTGTTCTTCCAGCCACGCGAGCGCGCGCTGGCGCGCTCGGTGGTGCGCGAACTTGAACCAGCGCCGACGCTGCGAGGGATACTTGAGCAGTTCCCGCTTAAAGCGCCCGAAGGAGCCTTTCCCGCCGATGGCCTGCCACAAATCTTGCCGTAACGCCTTATCCTCGATGGTCTGGATAAACGCTTGCATATCGGCATACCCGGCCTGCGGGCCTAACTGCGGCACATCAATGTAACGGGTGACGTAATGTTCTTCGACATCCCATGCCTTGCGCAACAGATCTCGCTGCCACGCGGGCATACTGCGCTGCGCCAGAGCCGCCTCCAGGTCGAAGGGCCGGCCCTCTCCGGGCTGGTGGAACTCTTCGTAAAGGGCTTCCAGTTGGATCATGGTCTCTTGCGAGATCATCACCACCTTGCCCGTTTCCAAATCCAGATAGTACGTTATTTCTGGCGAAGCGTATTCAAACGCTGCCAACAAGGCATCCAAATCCACGTGTACGAGTTGCATCGACACCTCCCTTTGAGGCTCCGTCGAGAATTACGTGTAACCCTTCAGTTTTGTGAGCAAATCGCGCAAGAAATAGCTCGAAGTCCCCGTCTCGGGGACGCCTCAAGCGAGTACTGTCGGTCTAGCCGCCCCCGGGGACGGGGGTTTGGAGCGTACTCTAAAACTGATCTGTTACAATTACGTCGCGGGTTATGCGCTCGGCGTCTTTGCGGTATATTTTAGCGTCTTTTGGGCGAATTACCAATGGCAGCAGCGACACGCAGCCCATCGACTTGCGCGACGGGGACGGGATCGCGTTTGCCTTTGAGTTTCATAGGTGCGAGGGGCGTCAGGGCCACGGCGTTTTCGATAGCGGAGATTACGGAGGGCGCGACGAGCAGTTGCTCCGGTTGGGCCGCCGCCATCAGCCGGGCTGCCAGGTTGACTTCGTCGCCCATCACCGTGTACTCGCGCCGGATCGCGGCGCCCACCGGGCTGGCGAAGGGGGAGTTGTAGGTGAGGCCCCCGCGCACGCTCAAGCCCGGCACCGGGTCGCCGGCCTGTGCCCATTGCGCGCGCAATGCGATCAGCCGCGCGCGCGCTTCGAGGGCGGCCTGTACCGCGCGGAGGGGGGCGGCGTTAGGCTCCGTGAGCGCGCTGAACAGGATCAGGAATTTGGAACCGTTATCATAGGGATCGATGTGGCTGATTACGCCACCATGGCGCGCGACGCTGTCCAGTATTGCGGCAAAGCAGGCGTCCAGGGCTTGCACCACGCGCGGCAAGGTCATCGAATCGGCGGGGTCCCAGAGCGATTGCGGCCCGGTCAGATGGAGGAAGAGTATGGCCATGGGGCGGTTTTCGCCGGGTAGATACCGCTGGTAGGCGTAGGTGATAATCTCCGAGACGAGCGGGGCCGGCAAAAACGCGCTGAGGGCCGCGAGTTGCTGCAAGGCGGTCTCGAAGTGTTCGTACAATTCCGCTCGCGCGAGCATCAAGAGGCCACTATCGCGGCCTCGGCGATAGGTCTCCGGGCGGATTTCAAAATCATCCAGAGTTTCGGGACTGGCCGTGAGGGTGAAGAAATCCGCCGTGTGAGGCTGATACTGTTCGGGGGGGAGCCAGGCGGCGGTGGCGGCATCGATACCGATCTGCCCGGCGGTGAGGGTGCTTTCGACGCGCAAGGTGCGCGTCACGGTCTCGCCAAAGATGAAGTACTCCATACGCTTAGGGCGGCCCACAGCAGCGGTGCCAAAAGGCCCGGTGCTGAGACCCACTTTCATCCGCAACGTGACCGGGCCGGCGGGCGTTTCCAACCCGGCGAAGTTTTTCATCGCGCGCATCATCCGCTGCGCGGCGCGCGTCGCCCACAGCGCGTGATGCCCCGCATCTTGCGCGGGGAAATAGGCGAGCAGCGCGTCCCCGCCAAACTTGAGCAAGGTGCCATCGGATCGGGCCAAAATCTGCACCATCAGATCGAAGTAAGTGTTGAGATGCGTGGTCAGTTCTGCACTGCCCGCGCGTCCCAGGGCCGCCAGACGCTCCGTGAGCGCGGTGAAGCCACTCACGTCGGCGAAGAACAGAGTCCCTTCCAGTTGCTCTCCGGTGACGTTGCCGAGGGCGGGGTCGCGTTTGAGCGACTCGACCAGGGGCCGGGGCAGGTATGTGGCGAGCAGGTAGATGAGCGAATGTAACGCGCCGAGAGCGTCCAACAACAATCCCCGGCGGGTAGGTTCGGCTTGAAGCTGCTCCCACAAAGCCGGAGAGAGATACTGCTGCAACGTCGGGGGAAACGCCGGCGCGGCGGTCGGCGGCTGGTGCGAGGTTGCGGGTTGTCTGGCGTGCGATTCGGTCATGTGGTGGGTATCCTTTACGGGTCTTGTGGTTTCTCCCGCTGAATCTCTCCGATGTGTCTGAAGGTATCCAGCGCGGGCGGTGCGCCTTCGGAGTCGGAGGCCTCGGCCTCCGGCGACTCGATCTGCTCGGCCAATGGTGTCCAGAGGTCCGCCGGCAGGCTCGTCCCGCGTTTCCGGGCCAGATGTACCTGGTAGACCCAGCCTTCCGCGCGCTGTTCTCGCAGCAAGAAGCCGTTGTCTACCAGCTTATTCAGCATCTTGGCGGTGTTCTCCGGGGTTTCTTCCAGCATCTCGGCGGCCTGAGCGACGGTCAGTTCGCCATAGCGGGTGACACGGTTCATCAGGCGGCGCAGCGGCGGAGAAAGGTCGAGCAATTCAGCCAGCGTGACGCCCTCGTGCTTCTCCCGTTCATCGATCTCTTGCTGTAGACGTTTGAGTATTCCCACAGTGCCCTCCTCGTGAGCAAACCGCTTGACATCTCAAAAAATGGCTCGGAGTCCTTGTCTTGGGGACGTGAGCTTGGAGGGTTCAGCAGTTGCCTCACAGTCGTGACAGATCATTTTCCGACAGCCTCGACGTAATCCACAACCCGACGGATGGCCTCGGACACGGGGTGATCGGGGTAGCGGAGGGAGAAGATGTCGCTGGATTGCATGCGGGCCACATCCTCTGAGAGGGGCAGGATGGCCGCGACCGGGCTATCGTAGATCTCCTCGACGCGCTGTTTGAGTTCATCGAAGTCGTAGGAGGAGAGCGCCTTGTTGATGATGAGGAACAGGTTGGGCACCTCGAGTTTGCGGGCCACGTCCACCGTGACCGCCGTGCCCTGGAAGTCCTGTTGATCGGGGCGCAGGATGAGAAAAAGCACGTCGGAGATGGCGATGGAGAGCAGGGTCTCTTCGTTCAGGCCGGGGTGGGTGTCGATGACCAGGTAATCGAGATTGAGGCGGCTGACGAGGGCGCGGAAGCCTTCGTTAAGCAGGCTCACGTCGTAGCCCTCGCGCAGGACGCGGGCGATCTCTCCGGCGCGGATGCTGGACGGGATCAGGAAGATGTCGGCGCCCATCACGATGACTTCGCCTTTTCCGACGCGCGCGCTGACGTTGTAGACGGTCTCTTCGATCTTGCACCGGCCCCAGAGGTAATCGTTCAGGGACTTGTCGATCTGCTCGTCATCCATCCCAAAAAGCACGTGAATGCCAGGGGATTGGATGTCGGTGTCGATGACGCCGACGCGGTTGCCGCGCTGGGCCAGTTGCGATGCGACGTTAGCGGAAATGTTGGATTTCCCCGTCCCGCCGCGAAAAGAGTGGATGGATATTATTTTAGACATGGATAGCCTCCCTTGAAAACGGATGAAACGGATATAAAAATCGGATTGAACGGATGAAAATCTGGTTGAAAGGTGAAATTTTCCTTGCTCGCGTCTTATCTCAGGCTCACTCGTCCTCGGCGGCTTGTTGGCGCAGTTCGCGCGCCTTCTGCTTGAGCGTCTGGAAGTAGTCGGACTCCGTGATCTCCGCCACCTGCCGGGCTTTCTTCGCCTCGTCGATCTCGATGCGCAGTTTCTGCACCTGACGCTTGAGGCCCTCTTCACGGGCGCGGACTTTGTTCACCATCATCTCGAAGACCCGCGCCAGTGTTGATACCTCATCGCGGTACTTGCCGCCATAGAGGGCCTGGATGTCCTGCTCGTAATCGCCTTCGGCGACCTCGCGGGCCATATCGGTCAAGGAGCTGATGGGGCGGGTCAGCGCGCGAGAGATCATATACACAAAGATAAAGAGGACGAAGTAGGTGACGGTAAAGGAGAGCAGCACCCGATTTTGGATGGCGGACTGTACCTGGTAGATGTAATCGGCTTTGAAGTCGATGCCTAGCCCACCCACCGACTCTCCGGCGGCGTTGCGGATGGGAGCATAGGCGGAAATCCAGTGGCCCCACGGATCCTCGTAGGGTTCCAGGTCTTCCCATAGCTCCTGCATCCCCGTGATCATCGAGCCGGCGGTGATATACGGCTCGCGGAAGACGGTGGCGTTCTCCGGGTAGGTGCGGCGCAGGATGTCGCCGATGAACAGCACCTCGTTTTCCACGGTCTCATCCCCGCGCACCCAACTGTAGGGGTAGGCGCGCGGCTCTAACTGATGGACAATCTCGATCCACGCCTGGTGCTCCCAGTAGCGCGGGTCGTCGGTGAGACCATCGGCGCGGGATTCCGCCTCTCGCGCCATCGCGGCGAAGACGTCGCCATCAATGCCCTCAATCGCGCCGTAGAGCGTCGTCACCATGTCCTCTTCGATCTTTGTCAGGGCCATATCCGTGGCAAAAGCGAAGAACCAGTAGAAGGCGATGGCAAAGACTACGGAGAACAACAGCGTAAAGCCCACCAGCAGCTTGACTCTGAGGCTGATAAAGCGTCCTTTAACACTCGGTTCTTGATTCATAGGTATGACTCCTGTGCGAATGGCGAATGGCAAATGGCAAATGGCAAATGGCGAATGGCGAATGGCAAAAATTGGGCGAGTTTCTTCAACTGTCAAGCGGCTG
>SLSP01000245.1 GCA_007130345.1 Thermoflexales bacterium | reverse complement strand
TCCTGGCGCTTACAATGCTGTGGACGGGGCAGCCGACTCCCGATTGGCGCGCGCTGCGCTGGACTTACGATCCGGTCACGCAGCAACTCGCGCCGGTGGGCGCGGGCCAACCCTGGCCCGAACACGCGCCCTTGCCCCAAGCCTTCCTCGATGATCCCGTTGTGCAGGCGGCCACTGCCCGCGCCCTCGCCGAGTTCGCCCGCCCCGCCTATCTGGAACACCTCCGCGCCGAGCTTGGCCCGTCCCTCGAAATCCTCTGGCCGGCGTTGGGGATGGACGCGGCGGATGTGCCCTGGACGCGCCTGGTACTGCATCAACAGGAGATGCGCGCGCGCCTTAACCCGGAACACGCGCTGGCCGCGACGTTGACCCAGGATGGCGCGACGCTGACCTTGTACCTCGCCAACCGCCAGCCGTTCCCCCTCCACATCGTGGGGCTGGATGCCGGCGGCGCGGGACTCCGCGCGCTCAATCCCGCCTGGGTGCTGCCCGAAGATCGCGCCCGCCTGGTGGAAGCCGAAGGCGCGCTGGTGCTCCACGCGGCGGCAGACGCGGTTGCGCGACCCACGCGCCTCCACCTGCCCCGCGAGATAGTCGCGGCCGGCGGCGTGGATTTGATCCTCGTCAGTCGGCTGTGGGGGATGGACGGCCCACTCTTGCGCGTCCCCGTGCGGGAACCGGCGCGACTGTTCGAGGTCGAACCGTGATCCCGCGTTACGAGTTCAAAATCCCCTGCGATCCTATGCTGTTCTCGGAGGTCGAAACGTGGGTGCGCCTCCATCCCGCGCACTGGCGCGTGACCTATCCGCCTCGGCAGGTCAATAACATCTACTTTGATTCGCCCGATTTACAAGATATGAACGCCAATTTGAGCGGGGTGGGGCAACGCGAGAAGCTGCGCCTGCGCTGGTACGGCCCGGATAACACGCACGTATCCGTCGGACACCTGGAATTGAAATGCAAAGAGGGCGCAGTTGGCTGGAAACGGTTCGCGCCGTTTATCGGGACACTGGCCCTGGCCGAGGAGACCTGGCCCACGCTGTTGGATACGCTGATTGCGGGCATCGCGCCGCGCCCCCGCATCTGGGTGGAACAGCGCGCTGGCGCGGTCCTCATCAACCACTACCAACGGGCCTACTACGAGACGCCCGATGGCGTGCTGCGCTTGACGCTGGATACGCATTTGCACGCCTACGCTCAACGCCACGCACTCGCGCCCAATCTGACACGGCGGTCGATGTTGCCGGAGCAAATCATCATCGAGATCAAAGGTCCGGTGGATGCTGAAACCGGGCGGCGGCTCGCGTGGGTGCTGGAAGCGTTTCCCTTGCGCGTGGGCCGCTTCTCCAAATACTTGTATGGGATGTTGGGTGTCGCCGATTTTGATGGTATCATCGCTTGATACCCGCGCATCAGGAGGTATATCGTGAGAATTAACCGCGAAGCTATGCCCGCCAAACGGCGGAGAACGCGCGCGCAAATGTCCCGCTGGCCGCTTGTGCTGACTTTGGGCATTGTGTGCATCGGCCTGGCCTTGCTCATCGCGCCGGTAAGCGGGCTTGACGTGCCCCGCGTCGGCGAGGAGTCGCCGGCTGCCCCGCCACCCTTAACCCCGACGCCATTGCCCCTAGCCACACCCACACCCACCGCGCCCGAACTGGGCGACACGCTGGAAACGCTCTACATCGACATCGCGCCCCACCACTTAGAGATAATCGAGGCCAAGCGCGCCGAGGCCCTGGAACGCTGGATTCTGCTCGCCAGTTCCGATGACTTCGTCCCGGCCACGCTGCGTCTGGGCGAAGAGACCTTCCGGTCGCGCCTGCGGCTCAAAGGCGATTGGGCCGATCACATTGCCTTCGACAAGTGGTCGTTCCGCATCCAAATCCGCGATGATGGTGCCATTCACGGGATGCGCATTTTCTCGATCCAGGACCCCTCCGCGCGCGTGTATCTGAACGAATACCTCTTCCTGAAAACCCTGGCCCACGAAGGCGTGCTTGGCGTGCACTACGATTTTATGCACGTCGTGCTGAACGGCGACTATATGGGCATCTACGCGCTGGAAGAGAACTTCGCTAAGGAGCTGCTGGAATTCCAGGAACACCGCGAGGGCGTGATCATTCGCTATGACGAGGATATGTTGTGGACAGCGCGTTTTCATCACGACTATCACTTAGCGCCCGCCGCGCTAGAACAATTCTACATTATTGAAGAATTCCGCTCCAGTCGGGTGAACCGCTCGCCGACGCTGTCCGCTCAACGCGACACGGCAGTGGGCTTGTTGCGCGGCTTCCTGACCGGCGAACTCCCCGCCACCGAGGTCTTCGATATGGAGACGATGGGCAAATTTCTGGCGGCGGCTGACCTGTGGAGTGCGCCTCACAGCCTGGTATGGCACAATCGGCGGTACTTCTTTAACCCGCTCACCGCGCGCCTGGAACCGATAGCCTTCGACAATGATCCGTTTTCTCCGGAACTGGACTTTGAGCAGGTGGGCATTGCCCTGGGAAATTTCTACCATGACCCCTATCTGCAAGCCGCGTATGTCCGCGCCCTGTGGGAGATGAGCCAACCCGAGTATATGGACGCCGTAGAAGCGCGTCTGAGTGCGGATCACGCGCGCTTGTTCGCGGCGATGGAGCCAGAATTCGGCGCGGAGGTGCTCGCCGCGCCCTGGGACCTGTTGCGCCGTCGCCAAGACCTGAACCGCCAGCGACTGTCTCCCATCCAGGCGACCTACGCCTACCGCGTCCGCGCCGCCGACGTGCAAGCTACCTCGCTGCCTAGCGACACGCTGCTGCTGGAAGTCGGCAATTTGCTGGACTTGCCCGTCGAGATTGTCGCCGTGCAGGTGGATGGCGTGGACATCCCGGCGAGCACCGCCTGGGTGGACGCGGACTCGCTGCCCCACACCGTCCCCCCGCCGCCGGAATCACCGGAGCTGCTGGTGCTGCGCGCCCTCCCGCCCGATGCCGCCGCGTTGCCCTACGTCCGCTTGGCCCTGCCGCTCACGGCCACCTTCGAGGCCGAGATCACGCTGCACGCCCGCGTCTGGGGGCTGACCGACACCGTCGCGCAACCGGTGCTGCCGTCCTACGCGCTGCCGCTCACCGAAGGGCCTCGCCCCGCCGCGCCAACGCTCGACGAAGCGCTGCGCGCGCATCCCTATCTGCAACCGACAGGAGAAGCGCGCTGGCTCACCATCCCGCCGGGCACATGGGACATCGACGGGACGCTGGTACTGCCGCCCGGCTATGGCCTGCGCCTGGAGCCGGGCACGACGCTGCGCTTCGGCGCGGAGGACTTCCTGCTTGCCAGCGGGCCGCTGGACTTCCGGGGGACGGCGGAGTCGCCGGTACTGCTTCAGCCGCAAAACGGGGAGGTCTGGCTCGGCGTCATCGTGCTGGACGCGGGTGCGCCCTCCCTTTGGCGGCACGTCACCGTCGAAAAGACCGACGTGGTGATGCGCGACGGCTGGTACCTCACGGGTGCCGTGACCTTCTACCAAAGCCCGGTGCGCATCAGCCACGGGCGATTCCTCGGCTCGCGCGCCGAAGACGCGCTCAATATCGTGCGCTCCGCCTTCGAGATTGTGGATTCTGAGTTTGCGGATGTCGTCTCCGACGCCTTCGATGGCGACTTCACCACCGGCGTGGTCGAGCGGACGATATTCCGCAATGTGGCTGATGATGGTGTGGACGTGAGCGGGTCGGACGTGATCGTGCGGGACTCGCGTTTCTACAATGTCGGCGACAAGGCCATCTCCGTGGGCGAGGCGAGCCGGATGACGGTCGAAAACATCTTTGTGGACGCGGCGGACTTTGCCATTGCCAGCAAGGATGCTTCATACACAGAAGCCTCGCGCGTCACGGTGCGTAACATACGGATCGCGGCATTGGCGGCTTTCATCAAAAAGCCCGCCTATGGCCCGGCGTGGATCACAATCAACGGGCTGGATGCCGGCGACACGCCACAGGAGAAAATTGCGCTGGTACAGACACGCTGCACTATCGACTTGGATGGCGAGCGCATTTGGGGGTGGGAAGTAGACGTGGACGCGCTGTACGAAAAGTGGCGGGATTAAGCGAGCAGTGATGGGTAAAGGAAGCCCAACTCCCCGGCGCAATCCGGCAAAGGGAAGCATCAGCGTCTTCGGCGTGCTTGGCGTAGCGATATGCTGGCTGCTCTTGCTAGGGGGATGTGCAGGCGGCGCGCGGCGGGAGGGCTATCGGGAATTAGCCGCCTGGCTGGAGGCTCACGCGCTGCCGGATGAGACGGTGGCCGTGCAAGAACGCGCGGCCTGGAGCGATTTGTCTCCCCTCCCGGTGCTGGGTTTGCCTTCTGGCGGGGACGCCGCCGCGCTGCTGGTGGCCCTCCAGGAGATGCGGCCCGACTATTGCGTGGCCTTGCGCAGCGTGGCTTGGGAAGGCGTGCAAGCGCGGCCGTGGTTCCGGGAACGCTATCAGCCGGTCGCCTGGGCGGAGGCGGCGGGGGATTCGGCCTCGCCCTTAACGCTCTATCGCTACCGGCCCGCGCCCCTCGATGCCGGCATAACGACACCCCTCGACATCACGTTGCGCGATGCCGAGGTGGGGCACATCACAGTGGAGGCGGTGCAGATCAGCCGCCGGCGGCTAGAACCCGGCGAGCCAGTCCACGTCAGCGTGACCTTGCGCGGGGACGCGCGCGAGCCGCTTCGCGCCGCGTGGCAGTTGCGTGATGGGGCTTCCGGGCAAGTGTGGCTGCGCGACGCGCGTGTCTGGCCGACAGATGCCTGGCCCATCGACGAGATGGTCGAGGAGCGGTATATCGTTGTGTTGCCGGACGCGCTCCCGCCGGGTGAAGCCCCATTGGAATTGACCCTGACGCGGCCCAACCTGGCCCCGTTTGGCGAGCCGGTCACGGTGGCGACGCTCTACCGTCCGCCAGACATAGCCCGCGAGCAGCCCTCGCCGGATCACGCGCTGGACATCGCGGCGGGAGAGGCCCTCGCGCTGGTCGGGTATGACGCGCCGGAGCGCGTCGCGCCGGGCGAATCGCTGCGCGTGGCGCTATACTGGCACGCGCTCCGCCCCATCTCCGATGACCTGCTGGTCTTCGTCCACCTCTTCGCCCCGGATGGGACGTTGGCCGCGCAATCGGATGCCGTCCCCGTGTACTGGACATATCCCACCACCGCGTGGCATCCGGGCGACTATGTGCGCGATGTCCACGTCATCCCGCTGGAAGCGACCCTGCTCCGCGGGAATTATCGCATCGTGGTGGGGATGTACGACCCGGAGACCGGCACGCGCCTCCCGCTCCACGACGCGCAGGGGATGCCCATCGTGGATAACGCAGCGGAGTTGCACACGCTGAAGGTGCGCTGAAAACCGCCCCTTTCTTTCCGAACTTTGCCCCGCGAGCGAGCTTAGGCGTAAACCTCAACCGGGATCAACCGTTGCGATTGCGGTTTGGCATGGCGTTCGTGAATAGCCTTGAAGCGGCGCTCGATACTCAAGAGGACTTCGCCTGCGTAATAACGCTCGCCGCAATGCAGACACACCTCACAGGGAACATTCTGCACAACCAGGTATTCGCCGCCTC
>SLSP01000021.1 GCA_007130345.1 Thermoflexales bacterium | reverse complement strand
ATTTTCCGCGTGCGAATTTCATATATTTAGTAGGTCGCGTGTGGAAAAATCGGATTTTTGGACTTTTTTCAGGGGACTCACCCGTGTCCTTACTTGAAATCAACCGGGGACTTCTTCTTGTCACAGGGTTAGTTTTGCGCTACCGCTATAAACGAATGGGGAAGACTACATAACAGAAACGGGCCGGGAATTTCTCCCGGCCCGTTTGAGCGCGTTATCAGTTGAGGGCGTTTCAAGTGCGTCAGGTATTACGCCCTATAGCCTCACCTTATTCTTCCTCTTCTGCTTTCGCCTGAGCGATGATCTCCTGAGCCATGTGCGTCGGCACAATGTCGTAATGAGATAACTCCATTGCAAAAAGTCCCCGCCCCTGCGTGATGGCGCGCAAGTTGGTCGCATACTGCTGCATCTCGGCCAATGGCCCCAACGCCGTGATGATGGCCTTTGCCGCACTCTGCTCCATCCCCTGCACCCGGGCGCGGCGCGTGTTCAAATCCGACATCACATCCCCGGCAAATTCCACCGGCACCGTAATCTCAAAGTTATAGATAGGCTCCAAGATCACGGGTTTAGCGTTGCGGAACGCTTGCTTGAACCCCTCGCGCCCGGCAATCTGGAAGGCGATGTCTTTGGAGTCCACCGGATGCTCCTTGCCGTCGTACACCGAGACCTTGACATCGACGATGGGATACCCGGCAATCACGCCTTTATCCATCACCGACTTCACGCCTTTCTCGATAGAGGGCTTGAACGAGGTCGAAATGCGCCCGCCGTACACATCCCAAGAATACTCAAAGCCCTCGTCCCGAGGCATCGGATCGACGTTTAGATGCACCTCAGCGAACTGCCCCGCGCCCCCGGTCTGCTTTTTGTGTCGATACTGAGCCGACCCTTGTGCTGTCACTGTCTCTTTATAGGGGACTTTGGGCGTGGACGCCTCAAGATTCACGTTGAAGCGCGACTGCATCCGGCGCACGGCGGTTTCGACATGCGCATCACCCATCCCAGAAAGGATGGTTTCATGGGTGCTGAATTCCTGATACCATTGCAGCGTGGGGTCTTCCTCGCAAATGCGGGTGAGGGTAGCGCCCATCTTGGCCGTGTCAGCTTTCGTCTTGGGCGATACCGCGACGCTGTACAACGGCTTGGGGAAAATTGGCCCCCTGAGCGCGAGAGGCTTCGATTTGCTGCACAACGTATCGCCGGTTTGGGCTTCGGCCATCTTCGCCACCGCGCCGATGTCACCCGCGTGGATCCGCTCCACGTTGATCTGCTCCTTACCGCGCATCACGTAAAGCTGGCTCAAGCGTTCCTGCTCATCGACCCGCGCGTTGTAGACAGTATCTCCGGCAGACAGCACGCCGCCAAAAACCCGGAAGTACGTGACCTTCCCCACGTAGGGATCGGCCATATTTTTGAAAATCAACAGCGCCAGCGGGGATTGATCACTCACGGCATATTCTTGTTCTTCACCATCCGGGGTGGTGGCCTTAAAGGGTAAATCCGAGGGGGCCGGGGCCACTTTGATGAGCATATCCAGCAACGGGCTTAACCCTGTCATAGCGGCATCACCGCCCGCGCTTGCCAAAACGGGGATATAATCGCCCTTCAAGATAACCTTGCGCAAGCCCTCCGAAATCTCTTCCGGGGATAGTTCGTCTTCAAGGTACTTTTCCATCAAGACTTCACTGGCCATCACCGCTGATTCGATAATGTTGGTGTGTAACTCCTCCACTCGATCCACCAGATCGGCGGGTACATCGGTGGCGACACCCTTAGCGCCAACATAGGCTTTCTTTTCCAACAAGTTCACCACGCCCTGGAAATCATCCTGCGCCCCGATGGGCAGCATCAAAGGCAAAAAGGGCACGTCAAAGGTTTCTTCCAGAGAAGCCATCGCCCGGTCAAAATTTGCGTTATCACGATCCATCTTGTTGATGACGACCGCGCGGGGCATTGCCTCGTCATTGGCATAGCCCCAGGTCAATTCAGTGCCGACCTCAACGCCCGAAGCCGCATCCACAACCACCAGCGCCATATCGACAGCGCGCAACGCGCTCCGCACCTCACCGACAAAATCGGTATAGCCGGGCGTATCAATGAAGTTCAGCTTGTGATCTTTCCACTCTACCGGCGCCAACGCAGAGCTTAACGAGATGTTACGCCGCATCTCCTCTTCGTCGAAATCGGTTACAGTATTCCCCTCTTCGACGCGGCCCCGGCGGCTGGTGCCCTTGCTCAAGAAGAGCATCGCTTCAATTAGCGTGGTTTTACCAGAACTGCCGTGACCAATCAAGGCGATGTTCCGAATTTTTTGCGTGGTGTACTCTTTCATGAACTTGCTCCTCCCTAAAAGCAATCTAATTGACAAATAAAAACGGCCTGGTGGCCGTCCTCATAATGTAGAGATACAGGCATATATTGTAAACGATTTTAACACAAAGTCAACGCAACCAGTGCCTAGCGCCGCGCCCGGTAAGGTACCTGAGAAGCTATCCATCAGGGTCAGGTAGGAGTTATGGCACTTTCTCGCGCGGTATGCTCCCTCTATACTGGAATTATGATTCATGTACTGATTATTGATAGCCACAATCTGGTGCGTTTCGGACTCGAAAGCCGTCTGAAATCCGCAGTGGGCCTGAAGATCGTTGGCAGCACCAGCCAATACGATACCGCCTTGCAACAAGCGCGGGCGCTGCACCCTGATGTGATCCTGCTGGAGAGCAAAACGCCTGACGCCCCCGCGACGATCTCCGCGCTGTGCCGCGAGTTGCCGCACTGCGCGGTTATCGTCCTCACGTCGTATCCCGACAGCCGCGAAGAAGATGAACTGATGCAGATGGGCGTGACGCGGTATCTGCTCAAGACGCTGGATACCAAAGCGCTGGTCTCCGAGATTCGCGCCGCTGCCCGCGCCGCCGCCCGCGTGCTCCAAGAGACGCCCGGCTAGTACAGCGCGGTACAAATAACTCCCCGATTGAATTTGCTCCGAGGGGAACGTCAGTTCCCCGTTTGGACGTATAGTCGCGGATCTGACGATCCGCTCTGAGCTAGACTAACTGAGGAAGGACTTCCGTCGCGCTGTACTAGTCCGGTAGGAAATCCCCGAAGACCTGATTACCAAGCAGTCTCCCCCGGCGATGTAAACGCGCCCGCGCGCCATCCCACACCAGCAAGCCCGCCGCCTGCCACCGATTCAGGGCCTCGGCGTAGGTCGCCGCGAGCGCCACGCCAAAGCGCACCTCGAACCGCGCCGCGTTGACCCCCTCGGCGAGCCGCAGCCCCATCATCATTGTTTCGCCGCGCTCCAGCGCCGTGGAGATGACCTCCGATTCAGCGATGGGCGAGCGTTCCGCCGCCAGCGCCGCGATGTAGTCGCGGGGATGGCAGACGTTGTGCCAGCGCGATCCGCCCCACCAGCTATGCGACCCGGCTCCCACGCCTAGCCACGCGGTGTTGCGCCAATAGGCCAGGTTGTGCCGCGAGACCGGGCCAATCCGCTCCGTCTCACCAGCGGGGGGCAGCGCCCACACCTCTAGCGCGGAATGCGCGCCCCGCGCCCAGTTGGAGATCTCGTACTGCCAGAAACCCGCGTTGTGCAAGTCCTCCGACGCGGCGAGGTACATATCCGCAGCCAGATCAGGATCGGGCGCGGGGTGCGCGCCGGAAGCCACCGCCTGGGCCAGCGGCGTCCCCGGTTCGAGGGTGAGACCGTAGAGCGAGAGGTGCTCCGGTTCCAGGGCCAGCACGGCGTCTAGCGTGTGCCGCCACTGCGCCAGGGTCTGCCCCGGCAAGCCGAAGATGAGGTCGAGGCTGAGGTTGTCCCAGCCCCCGGCGCGGGCCTGTCGCGCGGCGCGTGCGACATCCTCCCAGGAATGACCGCGACCGAGCACCGCCAATTCCGCCGGATGCGCGGACTGCACGCCCAGGCTCAGGCGGTTGACGCCGGCCTGGCGCAGCGCGGCGAGTCGGGACGCATCGAGGGGGCCGGGATTCGCTTCGAGCGTGATTTCCGCGTCGGGGGTGAGGGCCAGCCAGCGGCGGGCCGCCGCAATCAAGCGGGCCACATCCGCCGGAGCGAGCAGCGCGGGCGTGCCGCCGCCGAAGTAGAGCGTGGTGGCGCGGGCTTGGAGGGCGGTCTCGGCGGCGCGGCGCATCTCGGTGAGGAGGGCTTCGACGTAGGGCGCGCGCAGATGTAGCAGGCCGGCGTAGGTGTTGAAGTCACAGTAGGCGCAGCGCCGCGCGCAAAAGGGGACGTGAACGTAGAGCGCGAAGTCGGTCAGGAGACGATACCCCGCGTCAGGTTGAGGAAGAGGCTTTCCAGCGTGTCCTTTTCTTCCAGATAGGTCAGCACGGGGAAACCCTGGGCCACGAGGTCTTGAAGCAAGCTCGCCACGGCCTCTTCACCGCCGCGCAACGTGACCAGCAGCATCGGTGGGCCGCCGTTGGTCAGGGGAGCGGCCTCCACTTCGAGGATGTCGGGGCGCGCGACAAGCCAGGCTTGCGCGTCATCGAGGCCGCGCAAGAAACCGATGCGAATCCGCCGGTGTGGGCGGAGGCGCGCGCGGATTTCCTCGATGGGGCCGGAGGCTACCAGTTGCCCCTGTTCGACGATGGCGACGTGGGTGGCGACGTCGTCTAGCTCGCGCAGGACGTGGGAGGAGAGGAAAACGGTCTTCCCCATCTCTTGGAGCACGCGGAAAATCTCGCGCAGGTCGATGCGGGCGCGGGGATCGAGGCCCGCCGCTGGCTCGTCAGCCACGATGAGCGCGGGATCGTGAACCAGGGCGCGGGCCAAACCGAGACGCTGCCGCATCCCCCGCGAGAGGGTGCGCACTTCGTCGTCGGCGCGATGCGCCAGGCCGACCAGGTCAAGCAGGTCGGTGGCGATGCCAGGGCGCCTGGCCGCGTCGATGTGATAACAACCGGCGAAGAATTCCAGGTACTCGCGCACCAGCATCTCGCCGTAGAGGCCGAACTCGTCGGGGATGTAGCCGAGCAGGCGGCGCACGTCGCGGGGCTGCGTATCGACACGGTAGCCGCCGACGCGCACTATGCCGCTGTCGAAGCGCAACAGCGTCGCCAAAATACGGATGAGCGTGGTCTTGCCCGCGCCGTTCGGCCCGACGAAGGCGTAGATCGCGCCCTCCTCCACATGGAAGGAGAGCTTATCCAGCGCGGGCGGGTGGGTTCTGCGATACCGTTTGGTCACTTGCTGCACATCGAGAATTGTGGTCATAATTGATTGACTCTCTTGAGAACTGGGGCAAAAATCGGATTTTTAGTAAAAAGAACGCTATAGATGATGTAATCGCATCACAAATTCTTGAATATAGCAAGTATGCCTGTAAAAATCGGATTTTTAGTAACGAGAATACTATAGAGGGTGTCGTGGTCTCATAAATCCTTGACTAGAGCAGGTATGTCCGTAAAAATCCGATTTTTCAGATATCCATTGGGCCAAATCCGCCAAGGCCAGCGGCTCGTGTTCAAAAGCGATCTGCTCCGGCAGCGCGTCCAGGGGGAACCAGCGGCAAGCGTCGGCGTCATCTCCGGCGCGGGGTTCGCCCTCGGCCTCCCCCACAAAGTAGATATTGAGAATCGAGT
>SLSP01000270.1 GCA_007130345.1 Thermoflexales bacterium | reverse complement strand
GTACTCAAGCGCGCGAAAAAATCAACTCCTGCCCGTTTTTTAGTTAGCTTCCCTAATGATTTTAGTCACGCCATATTTTGTCATTCGTCACTAGGTTTTGGTTTAAAAACGGATATGATTGTAAGCAATAGAGGTCAGATGAGAAGATTTCATCGCACCTCTCCTCCTTTCCTTGGCTGGTGGCCCCCCGGAAACCCCCTCTCCGGGGGGCCAGGCCATGGTAGACTCTACTGAAAGCACCCTAAAAAATCCGCTTTTTTAGAAACTTGAGCCTACAGATAGATTTTTCGCGTGCGAATTTCATATAAGTAGTAGGTCGCAAGTGGAAACATCGGATTTTTGGAGTTTTCTCCGCGCAGATCCCCCGCATTTCTAACCATTTTGGTTAGAAAATTGCCTCGCTCTATGCCTGTGGTATAATGAAACGAGAACTTTAGGCTAGGAGTAAGGTATGGTATTAGGATTCTTGAAACGAATTTTGGGCGATCCCAATCGGCGCACGATTGGACGCCTGCAAAAAGTAGTTCAGGAGATCAACGCTATGGAATCGCAGTTCCAGGCGTTTGATGACGAGCAACTCCGGGCGCAGACCGCGCTGTTCCGCAAACGGTTAGATGACGGTGAGACCCTCACCGATCTACTGCCGGAAGCGTTCGCCGCCACCCGCGAGGCGAGCCGCCGCACTATCGGACTGCGCCACTACGACGTACAACTCATCGGCGGGATGATCTTGCACGATGGCAAGGTCGCGGAGATGCGCACCGGTGAGGGCAAGACCCTCGTGGCGACGCTGCCCCTCTATCTCAACGCGCTGCTAGGACGTGGCGCGCACCTGGTCACGCCCAACGACTATCTGGCGAAGTACGGCGTGCAGTGGATGGGGCCAATCTACCACGCGCTCGGCGTGAGCGTGAGCGTCATCCAATCGGGCGCCGGACATCCTGACCAGGCATCCTTCCTCTACGACCCCAACTACGCCTCAGATGACGACCGCTATCAATACCTGCGCCCCATCACGCGCAAGGAAGCCTACCGCGCCGACATCACCTACGGCACCAATAACGAGTTCGGCTTCGACTACCTGCGCGACAATATGATCTTCGAGGCGGATCGCAGCGCGCACCGCGACCTGTACTATGCCATTATCGACGAGGTGGACAGCATCCTCATCGACGAGGCGCGCACTCCGCTGATTATCTCCGGGCCGGCGGATAAGCCCTCTGACGATTACCAGCGCTTCGCGCAACTCGCGCCCCGGTTGCGGCGCGATGAGGACTATGAGGTAGACGAGCGCACCCAAACCGCCATCCTGACCGAGGACGGCGTAGCCAAGATCGAAGGCTGGCTGGAAATCCCCGAAGGCGAGAGCATCTACGACCCCACCCACGCCTACGTGCTCCCCTATCTTGATAACGCGCTCCGGGCTAAGGAATTCTTCCAGCGCGACAAGCGCTACGTCGTGCGCGAAGGCGAGATCGTCATTGTAGATGAATTCACGGGGCGGCTGATGTTCGGACGCCGCTACTCCGAGGGTCTCCATCAGGCCATCGAGGCGAAAGAGAACGTCGAAATCCAGCGCGAATCGCTGACCTACGCCACCATCGCCTTCCAGAACTTCTTCCGTATGTACGAGAAAATTGCCGGGATGACCGGGACCGCCGCCACGGAAGAGGAGGAACTGCACAAAATCTACGGCCTGGATGTGGTGATCTTGCCCACCAATGTGGAGTACCGCACCGAATTCGGCGATCTGGACGAGTACGAAGTGTCTCCCGATGAATCTGGCGTGACTTTTGGCGGGGTGCTCAATGGCACAAAGTATCCCGTCACGATTTATGACGGCCCCAACGAGCGCTACTACCGCCGCCTCGACCTCCCCGACCAGATTTACAAGACCGAAAAGGCCAAGTTCAACGCCGTCGTCAAGGAGATCCAGCAAGCCTACGAGGCCGGCCGCCCGGTACTGGTGGGCACCACAGCCATCGAGACCTCGGAGCGATTGGCGCGGCTGCTGAACCGCCGCCGCATTCCCCACAACGTGCTCAACGCGAAGCAGCACGAGCGCGAGGCCATCATCATCGCGCAGGCGGGGCAGCCGGGCGCGGTCACTATCGCCACGAACATGGCCGGGCGCGGCGTCGATATTCTCTTGGGCGGCAATCCCGAAGGCATGGCCCGTGACGCGCTACGCCGCGAGTCGGAAGACCTGACGCAAATCCCCTCGGCAGCGTGGGATGACGCGCTCAAGATGGCCCGGCGCGGCGAAGACCCCACCACCCAATACCCAGAGCGCTGGGCCGAAGTGTTGTTCGAGAAGGTGCAGCAGTGCGCGGCAGAACGCGCCGCTGTTTACAAGCAAGGCGGGCTGCACGTCATCGGCACCGAGCGCCACGAGGCCCGGCGCATCGACAACCAGTTGCGCGGGCGTGCCGGGCGGCAAGGCGATCCCGGCTCCAGCCGCTTCTACATTTCGCTGGAAGATGAGCTGATGCGGCGCTTCGGCGGCGACCGGATTGAGCCGTGGATGGAGCGCGCCGGTTTTGAAGACGCGCCGCTGGAATTCAACGTGCTGAACAAACTCATCGAGTCCATCCAGGAGCGTGTGGAAGGGTACAACTTCGATGTGCGCAAGCATCTGTTAGAGTACGACGACGTCGCCACCAAGCAGCGCACTATCGTGTACAAAGAGCGCAACAAAATCCTGCATCGCACCGATCTGCACGATGATCTGATGGACATGGTCTCCGCCGAGATTCAGCGCGTGGTCGAGTCCCATACCCACATCGAGACCGGGGCCATAGACCACACCAGCCTGCTGGCGGAGCTGCGGATGTTCATCCCCATCCCGCGCGCTTTTAACGTCGCCGCGCTCGAAGCGCTGGAAGCCGACGCCATTATGGAGAAGTGCGAGACGTGGGCCGAAGAAATGTACTGGAAGATGTACCAATCCCTGGGCGAGCGGGCCTATCAGTATTTGCGTCAAGGCGAATTCACCCTCCAGGTGATGGAAACCACCCGCGATCCCTTCCAGAACATGGTGGTGAAAAGCCTCCGCCGGGAGATGGGTGATACCCTCGTCGAGGAGCACTATGAACATCCCCTGCGCCGATTGTCCACCCAAGAGGAAAAAGCCGCGCGCGAAATCATCGCCGAAACCTACCGGCGCTTCCGCGACCGGCAGCTTATGCTGGAACAACTTGACGACCACTGGGTGCGGCACCTGACCAGCCTCGATATGCTGCGCGAGGGCATCGGGCTGCGCGCGGTGGGCCAGCAGAATCCGCTGGTGGCCTATCAGCGCGAGGCGTTCGAGATGTACGGCGAGATGATGGGCGAGGTGCAGCAAAACATCGTCCGCAAACTGTTCCATGTGCCGCAGCAGCAGGAAACTCCGGCGCGTCGCCGCCGCCCGCAACTCCAGCCACAGCACGCGCAACTGCGGATGCAGCAGGCCGCGCTCCGCGCCAGCGCGGGAGACGCGCAGCAGAGCGCGCCGGAGCCGTACCAGAAGCGAACGAATAAACCGGGGCGCAACGACCCATGTTGGTGCGGCAGCGGGCGGAAATACAAGCAGTGCCATTGGCACGAGGATAAGCGACAACCCGCGCGCTAATCTAGGCGCGATACCCACAAGACACGCGAGGTCATAATGAGCGCTGAGTACGAACAGGAGGAATTCCTTGAGGAGCAGAGATTGCAGCCGCGTCTTAGCACATCTCCGGATCGGGACGTGCTGGACTTCTTTCAGACCTACGTGGATTCCTTCATCAAGTGGGACGTGCTCACGTTCCTCCACAAGAATCCGAGCACGCTCGATACAGCGGACAACATCGCCCGCTACGTGGGGCGCGTGGCCGAGGATGTGGAGCCGGCCCTGCGCGAGTTGACCGCGGCCGGGCTACTGCAAGCCACCTCGGTCAAGGAGATGCGCGTCTACACGCTCAACACCGACGCCCAATTACTGGCCCAACTGGCGAAGTTTGCCACCGCCGCCGCCGATGGCGACTTCCGCCGCCAGGCCGTGTACTATCTGGTGCGCCAATGACCCTATCCGCGCCAACGACCCCGCCGAGGGTCAGAACCGGGGTGCCGGAATTGGACACGATGTTGCACGGCGGATTCCTGCCCTACTCCATCAACCTCGTAGAAGGCGCGCCGGGATGCGGCAAGAGCACCCTGGGGATGCAGTTTATCCACGCCGGCGCGCAGATCGGCGAGCCGGGCATCATCCTCACCTTTGAGGAGTTCCCCCAACAGTTCTACCGCGACGCGGCAGCCTTTGGATGGGACTTCCACGATCTGGAATCGCGGGGGCTGCTCAAAATCATCATGAGCAGCCCCGAAGTAGCCCACGCCGATCTGATCAACGTCCGGGGCGGCATCCAGCATTGGGCCGAGCGGATGGGCGCGCGCCGCATCCTCATTGATAGCATCACCCACTTCGAGACCGTCGGCGTGGATCCGGTGGCCCTCCGCGAGCGGCTGTACTGTCTGATCAACGCCCTCAAGCGGCAGGGCCTCACCACGTTGATGACCCGCGAGACGCCTTTCCTGCTCGGCGACACGCAGGAGCCGGCCGTCAATACCGGCATCCACTTTATGGTGGACACCTACATTATGCTCCGCTACGTGGAAATCGAAAGCGCGGTGCAACGGGCCGTCATCGCCATCAAGATGCGGGGCAGTCCCCACGACAGCGCGATTCGCCGCTTCGACATCGACGCCCAGGGGATGAAGATCTCCAAGCCCTTCCGCGGGCGCGAGGGCATTATGAGCGGCACCCCACAGCGCATGGCCGAGTCCTTTGTCCGCGCGTTCATCAAACGCTGATCCGGCAGATGCCCATCGCGCGCTTGGTTTTTGGCCTGATGATTTGGGGCGGCAGCGTGGCGCTCCAAGTGATTGTGATGAGCATCGCCCGGTTCTTCGAGCGCACGTCGGGCCAGCGCACCGGGCACCTCCGGTTCCTGCTCCCCATCGCGCTGACCACCGGCGGGGCCATCCTCTACCTCCGCCGGATGCTCCACGCCAGCGTGTGGCCGGATTTCATCGGAGACCCCCTCGCCAACCTGATGTTCTTTGTTGCTGGCTGTCTGCTCATTGTGCTAGGCAGCGCGCTCTACGAGCAGATGATGGTGGAGCGTCCCGAATGACCGCGCCGGAGATTTTAACCTCGCATCTGGGCGGCGGGCTACTGATGGGCCTGATTTACGTGATCTGGCTGCTGCGCAATCTCAGCCGGCGGATGGGCGAGGTCACGCGGATGCGTCCGTATTACCGAGGCTTCGATGTCGGCAACCTGTTGCTCTCCATCGCCCTGTTGAGCTACATCCTGCGCTCCAGCGCGGCACTGGCCCAAAGACCCGCCACCGTGTTATCCCCCACCTTTACCCTGCTGACATTCTACACGCCGCTGGTGCTGGGCCTGAGCCTCAACGTCGGGCTGGCCCTGGTCTACTGGGGCTGGTTGTTTTATCAGCGGTGAGTGCGTGTCAAGTCAAATGATAATGTTACCGAAGCGGTGACGGTTCTGTCAAAAGATAATGTTACCGAACGCCCTACCTCCTTTGGGTGAAATTTCAGGACTAATTCGTCGTCGCCGTAGAGC